>CBAAAS010000568.1:0-2623 GCA_964658855.1 uncultured Mycobacterium sp. | reverse complement strand
GAAAGGTGCCCGGGTCCAGTAGATATTCGATACGCGCCCGCGCATCGAGCTTGCCCTTGTCGCGGTGTTTGGTCAGCCGCTCCGGCCCACCCATCGCCCACGTGTGCTGGCGGCGACGAGCCAGATCATCGAGCGTCTCTTGCCAGTCGGGAGGCTTGGTCATGGCACGTCCTTGGTCGTCGGCTGTCTCGTACTGAAGTGCTTACTGTAGCCTCTGCGGGTATGACGCCCGAGCTTTGGTCGAACGCGCGCTGATGAGCGACAGCGAGGCGCGCGGCCTGAGAGTGGACGGCGGCATCTTCACCGACCTCGCCCGCGTACCGGACCTTGCCGTCGAGCTCGAGCAGCAGGGTTACGACGCCTGCTGGACCGGCGAGATCAACCACGATCCCTTCCTACCGCTGCTGCTGGCCGCCGAACACACGTCGCGACTCGAAATCGGCACCAGCATCGCCGTGGCGTTCGCGCGCAATCCGATGACGGTGGCGAACGTCGGCTGGGATTTGCAGACCTACTCCCAAGGCCGGTTCATTCTGGGGCTCGGCACCCAGATAAAGCCGCACATCGAGAAGCGCTTCAGCATGCCGTGGAGTCATCCGGTCGCCCGAATGCGGGAGTTTGTGCTTGCGCTGCAGGCGATCTGGTCGGCGTGGAACGACGGCACGCGACTGCGGTTCGAGGGTGAGTTCTACACCCACAAGCTGATGACCCCGATGTTCACTCCTGAGCCGCAACCCTTTCCGGCACCGAAAGTCTTCATCGCCGCTGTCGGTGAAGCGATGACGGACATGTGCGGGGAGGTCGCCGACGGCCTGTTGGCCCATGCCTTCACAACGCAGCGCTATCTGCATGAGGTCACGATGCCGGCGGTGCGGCGCGGTTTGGAACGCTCCGGTCGCGAGCGCAGTGCGTTCGAGGTGGCGTGCCCGGTATTCGTGGTGACCGGTGGCGACGAGGCCGAGATGAGCGCCGGCGCAGCCGGTGTACGCAAGCAGATCGCCTTCTATGGATCGACACCGGCGTACCGCAAAGTCCTTGAACTGCAGGGCTGGGGCGACATTGCGGACGAACTGCACCGGCTTTCGCTGCAGGGTGAGTGGGACGCGATGGCGACGCTTGTCGACGACGACATCCTCAACGCCTTCGCGGTGGTGGCGACGACGGACAAGCTCGCCGCCGCACTCAAGGAACGCTGTGACGGCGTCATCGACCGGGTGATGCCGGCCTTTCCCCGAACCCTGTCCCGCGACACCGTCACAGCGGTGTTGAACGAGTTGCGCAAAGGAGTAGCTGCCGATGAGCACACCAACGATGGATGACGCCGCCAAGGTGCTGGCCGACCCGCAGGCCTACACCGACGAGTCGAAATTGCATGCGGCACTGACGCATCTGCGGGCCAACGCTCCAGTCTCCCGAGTGGAGGTGCCGAACTACCGGCCATTCTGGGCGATCACCAAACACGCCGACATCATGGACATCGAGCGCAACAACGCGGTGTTCACCAACTGGCCGCGACCGGTACTGACGACGACCGAGGGCGATGAGTTGCAGGCCGCCGCGGGGGTGCGCACCCTGATCCACCTCGACGACCCACAGCACCGCGTGGTGCGGGCGATCGGCGCGGATTGGTTCCGGCCCAAGGCGATGCGGGCGCTGAAACTGCGCGTGGACGAGCTGGCCAAGAACTATGTCGACAAGATGCTGGCGGTCGGCCCCGAATGCGATTTCGTCCAAGAGGTCGCGGTGAATTACCCGCTGTACGTGATCATGTCGCTGCTGGGGATACCCGAAGCAGATTTCTCGCGCATGCTCAAGCTCACCCAGGAGCTGTTCGGAAGCGACGACAGTGAGTTCAAACGTGGGAGCAGCAACGAGGATCAACTGCCCGCGCTGCTGGACATGTTCGGCTACTTCAACGGGGTCACTGCGTCGCGGCGTGAGCATCCGACCGAAGATCTGGCGTCCGCTATCGCAAACGCCCGCATCGATGGCGAGCCGCTGTCGGATATCGAAACGGTGTCCTACTACCTGATCGTCGCCACCGCCGGGCACGACACCACCAGCGCGACGATCTCCGGTGGTCTGCATGCTCTGGCCGAGAACCCCGACCAACGTCAGCGGCTGCGCGACGATCCCGGCTTGATGCCGCTGGCGACCGAGGAAATGATCCGATGGACCACTCCGGTCAAGGAATTCATGCGGACTGCCGCGGAAGACACCGAGGTGCGGGGCGTCCAGATCGCGGCGGGGGATTCGCTGTTGCTGTCGTACGTGTCGGGTAATCGGGATGAGGAGGTCTTCACCGATCCGTTCCGCTTCGACGTCTCCCGCGATCCCAACAAACATCTGTCATTCGGCTACGGCGTTCACTTCTGCTTGGGCGCCGCGCTGGCCCGGATGGAAGTGAACAGCTTCTTCGCCGAACTGCTACCGCGGCTGGAATCGATTGAGCTGACAGGCGATCCAGAGCACGTTGCGACGACATTCGTCGGCGGGCTCAAGCATTTGCCGGTCCGTTACGCGCTGCGCTGAGCAGGTTAGGGCGCCTCGTCGTCGTCTGCGCGCAGGAGTTTTTCGGGGTGGTGGTAGGTGTTGATGCGGGGTTGGCCTCGGTCGAGGTGCG
>CBAAAS010000567.1:0-2623 GCA_964658855.1 uncultured Mycobacterium sp. | reverse complement strand
CACGACGACTCCGCGTCGATCACCATGGACGGCTGGGAGCTTCAGCGGCGTTGCCCGCACCTGAAAGCCGACCTGTCCAAGTTCGGCATCATCGAGGGCAGCACGCTGACCTGCAACCTGCACGGCTGGCAGTGGAACCTGGAGAACGGCCGCTGCCTGACCGCGCGCGGTCACCAACTGAGGAGCTCCCGGCAATGAGTGCAGACTCCTACGATGACGGCCTGGTCCAGTTGGACCGAGAGGCGATCACGTTGCGCCGCTACCACTTTCCGTCCGGCACCTCGAAGATCATCGCGCTGCGACACGTCCGCGGTTACCGGGCTGAATCGCTGGGATGGTTGCTGCACCGCTTCCGCATCTGGGGCAGCTCCGATCTGCGTCGCTGGCTGCAACTTGATGTCGGACGGCCGTTCCGGTCGACCTTGATCACGCTGGACGTGCCGGGCACCCGGCCCAGCCCTGCGTTCACCCCGGCCAACGCGGACGAGTTCACCGCGCTGCTGGACAGGCTGCTCGACGAGCGGGATTAGCGCCCCGCGTCGGCCAGTGCCTGATGGGCCGCGTTGTAGCCCGGAATGAACGTGATACCCGGTCCGCCGTGGCATCCCGTGCTGGCCAGATAGAGGCCTTCCACCGGAATCGGCTGTCCGAGAAAGCCTCTCGGGCCGGGACGGTTCGGTCCGACCTGGTTCGCGTGGAACAGCCCGTGGCAGTAGTCGCCGCCGGGTGCGCCGAACATCACCCCCATGTGCTTAGGCGTGAAGGTGGTGTGTCGGCTGATGCTGCGTTCGAAGTTCGGCGCCAACCGGGTGATCTTGTCGATAACCCGCTGGCCCATCTCGAGTTTCGCGGCGCCGTAGTCGACGTCACCTTCGATCGGGAACCACAGCGCGAAGGCCGACGCGGCGTGCTTGCCGGCGGGCGCGAGGTCGGGATCGTTCTGCGAGGGAACCTGGAAGACGACGGTCGGGTCGGCGGGCACGATCCCGCGACGGCAGTCCTCCCACTGCTGCTGCACTTCTTCGGGGGTGCAGAAGATGCCGATCGATGCCTGCATGCTCGGTTCGTTCAGCGCGGTGTACGGCTCGGCGAACTCGGGAGCCTCATCCAGCGCGAAATGCATCTGAATGTAACTGCCGCGGTGGTCGATTCGCGCATAGCGTTCGCGGATGTCGGCGGGCAGCACCGCAGGATCGATCAGGTCGTTGACGGTCAGATCGGGCGCGACAGCGGAGATCACGATCGGCGCGGTGACGGTCTCGCCCCCCTCGGTGCGCACCCCGGCGACCCGGGCATCGCTGACCAGGATCTCGGTCACCTTGGTGCGCAGTCTGACCTCGCCGCCGTCGCGCTCGAGCACATCGACCAGATGCGCGGTGAGCGCACCGATTCCGCCGCGTAGCTTCTTCATCTGCATGGTGGTGCCGTCGGGTATGCCCAGCCCGAAGGCCAGCGCCGCCGCGCTGCCCGGAGTGGCCGGCCCGCGGTAGAGCGTGTTGACCGCCAGCACGGTCATCGAGCCACGCAGCGCGCCGTGCTTCTCGCGGTCGGGCAGGTAGCGGTCCAACACATCGGTGACCGAGCCGAACAGCATCTCGTCGATTGCTGACCGCTCGAATTCACTTGTGGCACAGGCATACATCTCGTCAAGGGTTTTCGGTGGCGCGCCGGCCTCGAACCTGCCGAGCGCGCGCGTCGGCGCCTGCGCCCAGGCCATCAGGCCGGCCATGCCGTTGACGGCCTCGGCCCCATGGACCTCGTTGAGGTGGGTGAACAGCTTGATCGGATCGCTGTACTGGATCATCGGGTCGTCGCCGACACCGCGCAGCGCCACCGACATCACGTCCAGGTCGATGGTCGGAATCGTGTCCAGGCCCAGTTGCTCGCGGACCACCGGCGCGGTGGGGAACTGCACCGAACCGGCGATCTCGAAGTGGTAGCCGTCGAAAAGCTCGACGGTCGAGGCCATTCCGCCCGCATACAGTTTGGATTCCAGGCACAGCGTGCGCAGTCCCGCCTTCTGCAGCAGCACCGCGGCGGCCAGCCCGTTGTGTCCGGCGCCAATCACTATCGCGTCGTACCTTGTTTCAGATCTAGTCATGCTCCATGCCCTCCTTCATGGAGGCTGGCACGCAGTCAAAGTTTTGTCAATTATGACGAAACTTGTCCCGACCACGACCCGGTGATACCCGCCCGCAGCGTCTCCAGCGCCAGATGGCAGACCCGGGCCAGCTCGCCCAGCGAGCGGTCCTCACCGAGCATCCAGACTTCCATGGCGCCGAACACCCCCGCCGCGATCGAGCGCGCTGTGACCGCGAAGCGCACCCGGTCGTCCGGTGTAGGAGCGGGCGCACAGCTACGGCGTTGCAGCTGGGTCGCGATGGCGTCGGCGAAGTCGGCCTGCACATCCCGGATATGCCTCAGGATGCGGCCCGGATCGATCTCGTGATCGCGCAGAGCGGCGATTTTCGCAACGGCGTCAACGTCATACGGGAACGCGAAGATCGCCGCCTGCACCGAGTCGACGATCGATTCTCCGGCCGGCCGGTCGTTGAGTGCGGAGCGAAACCAGTTCAACCCGGTGTAGTCGGCAAACAGCAGCAGCGCGCCGACGACCGCGAGC
>CBAAAS010000566.1:0-2648 GCA_964658855.1 uncultured Mycobacterium sp. | reverse complement strand
GCCTGCATCAGCAGGAAACTGGCCCGCGGCCCGACCTCGTGACCCAGCGCGAAGTCTTCGCCGGTGATGTCGACGAACGCCTTGGGCTCGTTGGTGGCGATGGCGTTGTTGACCAGACCGTGCACCGTGCCGAAAGCATCGACGGCCGCGGTGACGATCCGCTGGGCGCTGTCCGGATCGCGCAAGTCGGCGACCAATTGCTCGACGGGCCCCGCTGCCCGAAGCTCGTCGGTGGTAACGGCCAGCTTCTCGGCGTTGATGTCGGCCAGCAACACCGATGCTCCCCGTTCGAGAAGTGCTGTGGCGACACCCTTTCCGACGCCCTGTGCGCCGCCGGTGATGATCGCGACGTGGCCGCGCATCGACTCAGGGTGGGCGTAGCTCATATCGCCGACGCGAGATGGGCCGCCGGTCGACCGGCGAACAGCGGAAGGTCCAGATAGGTCTTGATGCCGGGTTCGGCGGCACAGACATCGGGGATGGCGTTCACGCAATGGTTCGCCGTGACCACGACGCCCGGATTCTTCACCAGCCCTTCGGCGATCGTCTCCGGCTGCAAACCCTTGAAGATGAGGTTCACGGTGGGGTCGCCGGTGATCTCGACCTCGAAACGTTCACCGCGCCCGCCGAAATTCCAGGCGGGCTCCAGGTCTTCCTCGCCCATCAGCCAGTTGACCGCCGCCGTGATCACCGGTTCGCCGTCGACCAGCGCCTGCCAGCGGAAGCGCCGCGCGGCCACGCTGCCGGTGGTGATCGGAAAAGGCGCATAGTCGATGTCGGCGGTAGCCACCGCGACGTCCTGGATCGTCCTGAGGTTGGCGTCGATCCGGAAACCCATATGGTCGGCGATCATTCGGACCGACTGCTTGAAGCCGGCCTCCAGCAAGCCGGCCATCGGGCCCTGCATCGCTTCCTCCGGGGCGCCCCCGAAGCCCATGATGTGGCGCACCACGTCCGGTGCGTTGTAGGTACGGATGTCGGAGAACTCCTCGGCGCGAACGTGGGTGATTGCCGAGGACAGCGACGAGATCATCAGCGGGAACCGCTCGGTGATGCCGCCGGGATGGATGCCGGAACCGTGCAGGGTCACGCCGGCCTCGACCGCGGCGTCGGCCACCGCTTGGTGACGGGCATTGCCCGGGTCGGGGTACACCCAACCCACCGGCGTCACGACGTTCTTGCCGGACCGCAGGATCGCCACTACTTCGTCGTCGTTGGGGATCAACGGGCTGTACATGACGCAATCGGCGTCGATGGCCAGCGCTTCGTCCCTGCTCGATGTCGCAGTGACACCGACCGTTCCGATGCCGAGGATGTCACCGACGTCGCGCCCGTTCTTGTCCGCGCTGTGCACCCAGCAGCCGGCCAACTCGAGTTGTGGGTGATTCAGCACGCATTCGACGGCGGCCTTACCGACGCCTCCGGTAGCCCATTGGATGACGCGCAGCTTCGACGGATTGCTCACGTCTGGCACAGTATGACCAGTTGACAGTCACTGTCAACGAGGGTTCAGCCGAAAATTCCCGGCGGGATGGGCGGCTCGCGGTCCAGGATCTGGACCCGAACGTTCAGCTGGTTCACGTCGTCGATGTGCTGTGCGGCGGTCAGAAATCGTTGCTGCTCAACGGGATCCACCACTCCGTCGGCCAGACTGGTGAACTTGTCGATGTAATGCTGCCGCTGGAAGGGTCTCGCCCCCAGCGGATGCGCGTCGGCCACGGCCAGCTCGTCGGTGATCACCTCGCCACTCGTCAGCGTCACTTCCACCCGGGCGCCGAAGGCCTTCTCACGCGGATCGTCCGAGTGGTAGCGGCGGGTCCATTCTGGGTCTTCGACCGTGGAGATCTTGCGCCACAACGCAATTGTGTCCGGCCGGTGCGCCCGCTCGGCCACATACGACAGTTCGTGGTCCCAGCTGCCGTCCTGTAGCGCTACGGCGAAGATGTACGGCAACGAGTGATCGAGTGTCTCCCTGGATGCGTCGGGATCGAACTTCTGCGGGTCGCCGGAGCCGGTGCCGATCACATGGTGGGTGTGGTGGCTGGTGTGCAGCACAACCGTCGCGATCCGCTCGAGGTCCCCGATTCGTTCGCGGAGCCGGCGAGCGAGGTCGATGGGCGCCTGGCTCTGATATTCGGCGGAATGCTCTTTGGTGTAGCTCTGCAGGATCGCGCGCTTGGGCTCGCCGGGCGCGGGCAGCGGCACCTGGTAGGTGTGCTCGGGTCCTGATAGCAGCCAGGCGATCACCCCGTCCTCCCCCTCCCAGATCGGGGCGGGTGAGCTCTCACCACGCATTGCCCGGTCGACGGCCTCGATGGCCACCTTGGCGGCGTGAGCGGGTGCGAACGCCTTCCAGCTGGAGATGGAGCCTTTGCGGGATTGCCGCGTGGAGGTGGTCAGGTGCAGCGCCTGCCCAATCGCCTGATAGATCGTGTCGACGTCGAGCCGCAGCATGGTTCCCAGACCGGCCGCCACCGAGGGCCCGAGGTGGGCGACATGGTCGATCTTGTGCTCGTGCAGGCAGATTCCTTTGACCAAGCCGATCTGAACCTCATACGCCGTGGCCAGACCCCGGATCAGGTCGCTGCCCGGTACGCCGAGTTGCTGGGCGACCGCGACCAGCGGCGGAATGTTGTCCCCGGGATGGG
>CBAAAS010000565.1:0-2653 GCA_964658855.1 uncultured Mycobacterium sp. | reverse complement strand
GAGTTCTACAGCCTGGTGGAGCGTCACCACGACGGGCGGCCGGACATGATCGGCATGGAGGCGGTCAACCAGCTGCTGGTGGCGCTGGAGGTGCACCGGTTCGACTTCTGCTTCATCGGTGCGGGATACGAAAAGGAAGTCGACGAGTTCCTCACCGTCAACCCGGGTTTGGCGGGCCGGTTCAACCGCAAGCTGCGGTTCGCGTCCTACGCGCCCGACGAACTGGTGGAGATTGCCGTGCGCTACGGCCAACCGCGGGCGACCGTGATCGAGCCCGCGGCCCGCGAGGCGCTGAACATGGCCTGCAAGAGTCTGCGGGCCTATCTGGCACCGGACGGCCTGCACGGCATCGACGTCATGCAGAACGGCCGTTTCGCCCGCAACGTCGTCGAGCGCGCCGAGCGTCTCCGCGACTCCCGGGTGGCCGCACAGCATCGCACCGAAAAAGGCTCGGTGACCGTCGAAGACCTCGAGACGTTGCGCACCCAGGACATTGTCGCTGCGGTCACCGACGCCTGCGCCGAAAAGCATGTGCCGCTGCAGCTTTGATCACCGTGGCGCGATCGGGTCGAACCGAAAGACCGCGAGGCGGCCTGCCAGCGCCTCGAACTCATCAGGTGTTCCATCGACCACCATGCCGGAACTCTTCGCGAAACTGACCCCGACCGGCACCTCGACCGGAAAGGCGCGAAGTATCGGGCGGGCCTGTGCCGCAGTCAGTTCCACGATTCTGACCGCCCGCGACCGCCGGCCTTTACTGAGCGTGCCGGTGCCGGCGGCCCGGGCGTTGGCGGCCCAGTCCGCCCCGGGATAGCCGGCGACCACGTAAAGGTCCTCGTCGTATCGGAACGGTGTCATCGGCGTGCTGCGCGGCTTACCCGACTTGCGGCCGGGCACGGTCAGCACCATGGCGGGTCCGGTCGGTATGCCGAGCTTCTGCACCGCCATCATCAGCTTGTTCATCGGTTTGAGGTATCGCGGCGGGCGCGGATCGGACATGTGTTGTCTCCCTGGCTAGTTGGTGAAGAGCTGACGGTGGTCGGCAACCCAGTGCGCGAAGGTCGTCGCCGGTTGCGCGGTGATCTTCTCTACGTCGTGAGTGACCAGTGCCGGCTTGTCGACGGCGTCGGCGAGCATCAGCAGGTACGCGTCGGCGAATTCGGCACCCAAGCCGATGCCGATAAAGCGCTGCCGCACAGCGTCAAGCGGCGCTTCGGCGTAACGCAGCCGCCGACCCAGCACGGTACCGATGACGTCGACCAGCTCGGCATTGGTGAATGCCTGCGGCCCGGTGAGTGGAATCCGCTGTCCGACCAATTCATCGGCCAGCAGCGCGCGGGCGGCGACTGCGGCGATGTCGGCCTCGACGATCGGCGCGCTGGAGGCGTCGGGATACGGCCCACCGACGACATCGCCCGCCCGGATCTGCGCCGACCACATGCCGGCGAAGTTCGTCGCGAACACCGAAGGCCGCAGACTCACCCACGCCAGGCCGGAGTCGACGCAGAGTTGCTCGACTTCCTTGTTGCGGTCGCCGCGAACCCGCGACGGCTGTCGCGCGAAATCGTCGTCGGCATTGATGGCAGACAGCGCCACCAGCGTGGTGACTCCGGTGTGCCGTGCCACCGCCACCACGTCGGCGAGTTCGTCGCCGAGCGCACGGGAGTTCAAAAACACCGCCGACGCCCCGGGCAGCGCATCGACGGTCGAAGTCATCGTCTGCACGCCGTCGGGAAACTCCGCGGTCTCCGGTGTACGGGTGATGGCGCGTACCTGTGCGCCCGCTGCGGCGAGCAGCGATACCAGCGGGCGTCCGACATTGCCGGTCGCGCCGGTCACAACAATGGTCATGGTGGCCTCCTTGTCAGGGTTCTTTTCATCAAGGACGGGCCGCGAGGTGGGAAAGTTACTGCTGCACCCCTGTAACTTTTCGCCGACCCAGATCGTCGTGAACACATGACCAACTCCGCGTCAGCACAGATCGCCGAAGTTTGGCGACACCATCGCCCCTACCTGGTGAACCTGGCCTACCAGATGCTCGGTGATGTCGGCGATGCCGAAGATGTTGCGCAGGAAGCGTTTCTGCGGCTCTCGCGGACCGACGTCAGTGCGATCGACGATGTTCGCGCCTGGTTGACGGTCGTGGCGGGCCGGCTGTGTCTGGATCAGGTGCGCTCTGCGCGGTCCCGCTATGAGCGGCCCGACGGCATCGGCTCGGAGGCGGTCACGCTCAACCAGCCCGGCCGGCTGAGTCCCGCCGACCGGGTGACCCTCGACGACGAGGTGCGCACCGCTCTACTGGAGGTGCTGCGCCGACTGAGCCCCGGCGAGCGGGTCTCGTTCGTCTTGCACGATGTGTTCGGGGTGCCGTTCGACTCGATCGCGGAGACCGTCGGTCGCCCGGTCGGCACCTGCCGGCAACTGGCGCGGCGGGCGCGGACGAAAATCGCTCTTGCGCAACCGAAGCCGGGTGAGGTGTCGGCAGCCCAGGTGTCGAAGGTCGAGCACCAGCTCGTCACCGAGAAGTTCATCACCGCGTGTGCGAACGGCGATCTGCAGGCGCTGGTCGAGGTGTTGGATCCGACAGTGTGGGGGGTCGGCACGATCCTCGCCGATCCCGCGCCGCCCGCGCAAATCAACCACGGGCCCCACG
>CBAAAS010000564.1:0-2654 GCA_964658855.1 uncultured Mycobacterium sp. | reverse complement strand
ACTTCGGAGCTGGTTCGCCTTCCGCGTGGACGGTCCGAGCCCGGTGAACAACATTCCGTTCGCCGCCAGGCTGACCGGGCCGTGGGACATCGACGCGTTGATCGCGGCGGTCGGCGATGTCGTCGCGCGCCACGAAATCCTTCGCACCACATACGTTGACGACGACGGAATTCCGTACCAGGTCGTCGGCCCGCTCGCCGAGCTGACGGCGCGGCGCGCCACCGGCGATGGCGAACAGTGGTTGCAGGAACAACTCGAGGCCGAGCGCCGGCACTGCTTCGAACTTGATCGCGAATGGCCGATACGGGTCGCGGTGCTCGACACCGGCGACACGGGCGAGCACGTGCTGTCGCTGGTCGTCCACCACATCGCCTCCGACCACTGGTCGGCCGGGGTGCTGTTCGCCGACGTGATGACCGCCTACCGGGCCCGCCGCGACGACGAAGCTCCGTCGTGGGCGCCGCTGCGCATCCAGTACGCCGATTACGCTGCCTGGCAACGTGAGTTCCTGGGTGAGCCGGGCGGCCAGGAATCCGCGGTCGCCGCCGAGCAACGCGACTACTGGACCGGCCAGCTGGCCGGACTTCCGGAGGACAGCGGCCTGCGACCCGACTTCCCGCGCCCGCCACTTCCCAGCGGCGACGGTGAATCGGTGACCTTCAGCATCGGCGCGGCAACCCGGGCCAAGCTGGCCGAGCGCTGCCGTGAATTGGGCGTCACCGAGTTCATGGCGTTGCAAGCCGCCGTCGCCGTGGTGCTGCACAAGGCGGGAAGTGGCGTCGACATCCCGCTCGGCACACCGGTCGCCGGGCGCAGCGAGGCCGAGCTGGATCAGCTGATCGGCTTCTTCGTCAATATTCTGGTGCTGCGCAACGACTTAGCGGGCAACCCGACGCTGCGCGACGTGCTGACCCGGGCGCGCGAGACCGCGTTGGCCGCCTACGCGCATCAGGACCTGCCGTTCGATCGGGTGGTCGACAGTGTGAGCCCGGTGCGATCGCTGTCGCGTAACCCGCTTTTCCAGGTCGTCGTCCATGTCCGCGACCACCTTCCGGCCACCCGTGTCGTCGAGTCGGCGCCGCACGGCAGCGACGCGCAGGACACGGTGTGCACATCGCTGGATCCCGTCTTCGATATGGCCCACGCCGACCTGAGCGTCAACTTCTTCGGCACCGATGGATCCGGCGGCCCCGGTTCCGCAGGCTACAGGGGCACGCTGATCTTCCGCACCGAGTTGTACCGACGGAACACCATCGAGCGGTTGGCCGGTTGGCTGACTCGCGTCGTGACAGAGTTTGCCGACGACATCGATCAGAGTTTGCGGGATGTGGTGCTGACCGACGCGCAGGAACAACAACGCATCCTGACACAGTGGAGCCGAGGAGCTCAGTCACCGGCGGACCGACCGCGTACCGTTGCCGAACTGCTGGAACCGAGCCGCCAGCGCGACGCCGGGCGGGTTGCGGTGCGCTGCGCCGGCGAAGAACTGGACTACGTTGCACTGCACAGCCGTTCGGATAATTTGGCGGCTTTGCTCGCCGATCGTGGTGTGCGGCCGGGGTCCTTTGTCGGGCTGTCGACCCGGCGGGGCATCGACATGGTGGTGGCGCTGGTGGCCATCGTCAAAGCCGGTGCGGCCTACTTCCCGATCGATCCCGGTTATCCGTTGGCGCGCAAACAGTTCATGCTCGACGACGTGCGGCCTCCGGTCGTCATTGCGACCGTTGAAGCGCTCGACACCATGCCCGCCGAATCCGAGGCCGCCGTCGTCCTGCTCGATGACGCCGAGGTGCGGGCTGCAATCGAAGGGTCGGAACTGCGCGCAACACCACTGGGCCTGCCGCATCCTGACGACCCGATGTATCTGGTGTTCACCTCCGGATCGACCGGAAAACCCAAGGGCGCGGTCGGTACTCAGCGGGCGATGGCGGCCAGGCTGGATTGGCAGGTACGGCACTACCCACCGCGGGCCGACGACATCCGGCTTTCGCAAGCCTCGATGACGTTCCTCGAAGGCGGTATGGAACTGCTGGCCGGTCTGGCGGCGGGTGCCACCATGATCCTGGCCGACGACGCCGAGCACCGCGACGCCGAAGCGCTTGGTGCGCTGATGAAACGGGAGTCCGTCGCGCAGATCACCGCGGTGCCCAGCTTGGTATCCGCGCTGGTGGACAGTGCGCCCGACGCAGTGCGATCGTTGGCGCGGCTGGTGTGCGGTGGAGAGCCGGTGAGCAGTTCGCTGCTGCAGCGGTTGACTGCCGCATGCGCCGGCACCGGCGAGCATGGCCCGGAACTGCTGAACAACATCGGCTCCACCGAGACATCCGGCGCGGTGTCCCGTGGCCTGTTGAGCCCGCCGAGCCCGCTGGTTGGGTCGCCGGTGGCCGGGGCACAGGCCTATCTGCTGGACGACGGACTGCGGCCGGTGCCTGTCGGCGTGGTGGGGGAACTGTACTTCGCCGGTGACCAATTGGCCCGCGGCTACTGGAAGCGGCCCGCGCTTACCGCGGTGCGTTTTATTGCCAACCCCTTTGCGGCAGAACCCGGTAGCCGGTTGTACCGCAGCGGCGATCTGGCCCGGTGGACCGAGGACGGGCGACTGGAATTCGCCGGTCGCGCCGACCACCAGGTGCAGGTGCGCGGATTCCGCGTCG
>CBAAAS010000563.1:0-2655 GCA_964658855.1 uncultured Mycobacterium sp. | reverse complement strand
TTCGATCAGATCACCCGGCTGCCGGAGTACTACCCCACCCGGGCCGAGGCGGAGATCCTGCGTGCCCGCGCCGCGGAGATCGCGTCCGTCGCCGGCGCCGACACGCTGGTCGAGTTGGGCAGCGGGACGTCGGAGAAGACCAGGGTGCTGCTGGACGCGTTGCGTGACGGTGGGGCACTGCGCCGCTTCGTCCCGTTCGACGTCGACGCGAGCATGTTGTCGCTGGCTTCGAAGGCGATCCAGGGCGAATACCCGGGTATCGAAATTGCCGCTGTCTGCGGTGATTTCGAGGAACACCTGGCCAAGATCCCGAATGGTGGCCGTCGGCTGTTCGTGTTCCTGGGCTCGACGATCGGCAACCTGAAGCCCGTTGTGCGGACGGAATTCCTGGCCGGTTTGGCGGCAGCGTTGCAGCCCGGCGACAGCCTGTTGCTGGGCACCGACCTGGTCAAGGACACCGGCCGACTGGTTGCGGCCTACGACGATGCGGCCGGGGTCACGGCGCAGTTCAACCGCAACGTGTTGGCGGTGATCAACCGGGAACTCGACGCCGACTTCGACGTCGACGCGTTCCGTCACGTCGCCACCTGGAACGCGGTCGACGAGCGGATGGAGATGTGGCTGCGGTCCGAGCGCGCGCAGCGCGTCCGCATCGGGGCGCTGAACCTAACCGTCGATTTCGAGGCCGGTGAACAGGTCCTCACCGAAGTGTCGTGCAAATTCCGCGCCGAGGGCGTCGCCGACGAATTGGGGCGTGCTGGCCTGCGGCTCACGCAGTGGTGGACCGACGCTGCCGGTGATTTCGGGTTGTCGCTGTCGGTCAAGTGAGCGCAGGCCTGGCCGAGGCGTGGCGGGCCGCCCGTCCGCCGGTCGCCGGGCTGCACCTGGACAGTGCCGCGTGTTCGCGGCAGAGCGTGGCCGTCATCGACGCGACTGCCCGGCACGCACGACACGAAGCTGAGGTCGGCGGGTACGTCGCGGCCGAGGCGGCCACACCCGTCCTCGACGCCGGCCGCGCCTCTGTCGCCGCGCTCACCGGCATGCCCGATGCGCAGGTCGTGTTCACCACCGGCTCGCAGCACGCGTTGGATCTGTTGCTGTCCAGCTGGCCGGTCGGTGGCCGGACGCTCGCCTGCCTTCCCGGCGAGTATGGACCCAACCTCGCGCTGATGGCCGTGCACGGGTTCAACCGGCAGACACTGCCGACGGATGCCGACGGCCGGGTTGTGGTCGAGGAGGCCGCGATCAGTCTGGCCGCGGCACCGCCGGATCTGGTTCACCTGACCGCGGTCGCGAGTCACCGCGGCGTTGTGCAGCCGCTGGCCGAATTGGCAAGTGTGTGTGGCGAATTGGGGCTGCCGCTCATCGTTGACGCCGCACAGGCGCTCGGGCAGATCGACTGTGCGGTGGGCGGCGTCGATGCGGTCTATGCGTCGTCGCGCAAGTGGCTTGCCGGACCGCGCGGCGTCGGTGTGCTGGCCGTCCGCCCGGCGCTGATGCAGCGGCTGCAGCCGCGGCTGCCCCCGAAGGAATGGGTGGGGTCGTTGCCCAACGCCGACCGACTCGAACTGGGCGAAGCCAATATCGCCGCGCGAGTGGGGTTTTCGGTGGCCATCGGTGAGCACTTGGCTGCGGATCCAACCGCCGTGTATGCCCGGTTGGCCGAGGTGGGCCGAGCCAGTAGGACCGTCCTCGCGGAGGTGCCGGGGTGGCGGGTGGTCGAGGCGGTCGACGAGCCGAGTGCGATCACGACGATGGCGCCTCTGGACGGGGCCGACCCGCGGGACGTTCGCGCGTGGCTGATCGCCGAGCGCCGGATCGTGACGACCGCGGTGATACTCGAGCGCGCACCGCTCGAGTTGACCACCCCGGTGTTGCGGATCTCGCCGCACGTCGACACCACCGACGACGATCTGGCGACGTTCGCCGCGGCGCTCGCCGAGGCCACTGCTTCCGGGTGCTGAAGCTCAGCCGGCCTTGTGCGCGCTGAGTAGAAACGCCGGCAACTTCATCCGGCCCCTCTCGTCGCGGTCGTGCTCGGGCATCGGCACGTCCGAATCCGGCGGCGCCGGCGGGATGTGCGCGTGAATGAAAGCCGCCCGAATCTCGTCGACCTCCCAGTATTTGCTGACCGCAGAACGTAATTCGTCTTCGTCGACTTCATTGGGCTTCTGCTCCCACTCGCCGGGGAACGCGCCCTTGGCGAACACCAGCACGAAGTAGCCGGCACCGTCGGCTGCGGCCCGGTGCACGGCCTGCAGGTACCCGTCGCGGCCCTCGACGGGCAGCGAATGGAACAAGGTGCTGTCGACGACGGTGTTGAAGCGGCCGTCGTGTCCGCTGAACGCGGTGATGTCGGCCTGCTCGTACGAGGCGTTGCTCAGCCCGCGCTCCGCGGCGGCCTTGGTGGCGGCGGCGACCGCGGTGGAGGTGAGGTCGACACCGTGCACGGTGTATCCGTCAGCGGCCAGCGTCAGTGACAGTTCGGCGTAACCGCAGCCGGCGTCGAGCACGTCGCTGCGGAACTTCCCGGCTGCGGCCAGCGCCGCCAATTCCGGTTGCGGCTCGCCGATGTTCCACGGTGGCGGGCTCTGGAACTCGCCCTCCTGACGGTATGCGCCTTCCCAGTCCATCACTTCATTTGCCATGCGCTCC
>CBAAAS010000562.1:524-2667 GCA_964658855.1 uncultured Mycobacterium sp. | reverse complement strand
CCGGATTCGTCAACACCAACATCGCCAAGAGCACCGTCTATGCCGGGATGACATCCGACCAGCAGGAGAGCGCCCGGCACAAGGCGGACGTCGCCTACCGCCGTCGCAACTACACGCCGGAGGCGACCGCCAAGGCAATCGTCAAAGCGGTCAAGAGTGGTCCGCCGGTGCTGCCGATCGCGGCGGAGTCACGGGTCGGCTATGCGCTGCGGCGTATCAGTCCATCGTTGATCCGGCTGTTGGCCCGGTACGACATACGGCCCTAAGGGCGCTGAGGTTATTGTGTCGCAGAGCATTTGGGGTAGCAGGCCCGCAGACATCTACGGTCGTCGTCAGCGCGATCGGCTTTACACGGCGATCTGGGGACTGGCCACCGTGCTCGGCGGGTTCTCCTCGGCGAGCCGGTGGAAGCCGTCCCGCGTGGTGCCGGTGGGCCGCACCCACACGGCGGTGATCACCAAACGCGAGCAGCTCAGCCCGGACGTGGTCGGATTGACGTTCGCCGATCCCGATGGGGGGCTACTTCCGTCCTGGACGCCCGGCGGCCATGTCGACGTGCAATTGCCTTCCGGCCGTCGTCGCCAATACTCGCTGTGCGGGCCGCCCGGCCGGCGCACCGACTATCGAATTGCGGTGCGACGCATCGCTGATGGTGGCGGTGGGTCGATCGAGATGCACGAAGCGTTCGCTGTCGGAGACTCCATGGTGTTCGAAGGTCCGCGCAACGCTTTCTATCTCGGCGGTGACGAGCGTGACGTGCTGTTCGTCATCGGCGGGATCGGCGTGACGCCCATCCTGTCGATGATGCGGGTCGCGCAGCAACGCGGAATGGATTGGCGCGCAATCTATGCCGGGCGTAGCCGCGAATACATGCCATTGCTGGACGAAGTGACGTCGCTGGATCCCGACCGTGTCACCGTGTGGGCCGACGACGAGCGTGGGCGATTCGCGACCGCCGAAGATCTGCTCATCGATGCCACCCCGACCACCGCGGTGTATGTGTGCGGGCCAACCGGAATGCTCGAATCCGTTCGCATCGCCCGCGACGAGCACGCCAATGCGCCGCTGCACTACGAGCGCTTCACGCCACCACCGGTCGTCGACGGAAACCCGTTCGAACTGGAACTCGCTCGTTCCCAGCGCGTGCTCGACGTGCCCGCCAACCGCTCGGCGCTGGACGTCATGCTCGACAACGACCCGACGGCGGCACACTCCTGCCGGCAGGGTTTCTGTGGGACCTGCAAGGTCAAGGTGCTCGGTGGGCAGGTCGACCGTCGCGGTCGCACCGCCGAGTCCGACAGCGAGATGCTGGTGTGTGTCTCTCGTGCGGCCGGTGGCCGCGTGGTGATCGACGCTTAGGTCGCCAACGCCAAGTGCAGTTTGTTGGTCTCCTGGTAACCCTGCGGGTTGCCACACGCGGCGACGTTGTTGGTGATCTGCACGGTGCCGTCCAGCGTGTTGGGGTCCCAGGAGTAGTGGAAGCCAATGGCGTCGTGAACGTCGCCACCGTCTTCGCAGGACACGCCGCCCTTGCCGTCCAGCGTCCACTGTCCGTCGACCAGATGCGCCTCGCCCAGGTCTTTGATGGACGCGCATCCGTCACCGCAAGGGGCGATGAACCAGTCATCGTGGACCGAATGGCCGTCCGGGTAGCTCTCGGTCTCGATGTAGTGGCCGTTGAGCGGGTCCGCCGAGGCCACGGGAGCGGTAAGTACAAGGGCGAGACCGGCGAACATCGCGCCGGCGGCTAAACCGCGTGTGATCGTCATGATCCGGTTCCTTTCGTGGAGCTGGTCAGTGCGTCGAGCACCTGTTGGTGGGTATCACAGGAGCTTCTGGCTTCGTGTGCGTTTGGTGATTCTTTCGGGTGAACGCACGATGACAAATGCGAAAGCCGAAGTGCTCACTCGCGCGAGCGCTTGTCGCTGAAAAAGCGTTCGGGATGATGATAGTCATTGACTCTCGCCTGACCGTGGTCGAGATGCGGCGGCGGAATCCACTCGGTGTCACCATTTCCGAGTTTTATTGTCCGCCAGCCTTTGTCAAGCATTCTGTGATCGGGTTTACACACCAGTGTCAACCGGTCGATATCGGTCCGGCCGCCGCGGGCCCCCCGTCCCGGACGGCCCCCGGCACCCAGCCC
>CBAAAS010000562.1:0-514 GCA_964658855.1 uncultured Mycobacterium sp. | reverse complement strand
ATCGTCGTCGTGATGAACTTCGGTCCAATATGCGGGGACGGCGCAGCCGGGGGCACTGCAGCCGCGATCCTTGGCGTAGAGGACCAGTCGCTGGTCCGCTGAAGCTATTCGACGCGCTCGGCCCAAGTACAGCGGCGGTTTTTGATAGCCATCAAAAACCGCCAAGTAGTGGTACGCGCTGCTAGCCATCCGGATCAGGTCGCGCATGGGCAGCAGCGTTCCGCCGGCCGTCACCGCTTGTCCGGCAGCGGAGCTGAGTTCCTGCAGCGTGGTCGACACGACGACCGTCACTGGTAGTCCGTTGTGCACTCCGAGTTTTGGATCACCGAGTTGACGGCGCACCAGTGCATTGAGCGCGTCGTGCTGTCGCTGAGCGTGACTACGGATATCGGTTCCGTCTGGGGCGCAGTCATTTTCGTCGTCGGGCGCGAATGCACTCGGAGCGGCGAACCGCGCCAACCACGCGTCGAGGGTGGCGCGCAGCTCAGGGGAGGCGACCAGCTTGCCGATGCTC
>CBAAAS010000561.1:0-2672 GCA_964658855.1 uncultured Mycobacterium sp. | reverse complement strand
TTCTGAACTCACGGTGTCGATCTTGGCACGCGCACTGAAACGGCGCGGCGCTCTGGGGCCAGCTAAAACCGGGTATCCACAGTTTCCACAGGTTTATCCACAGGGCGCGGTGAACGCTGGTGACGCATCGCCGCACGTGCTCGTGCCCTAGTCGTCCGTTCGGCTGTGGATAACCGGCGACCGTAATCAGTTCGTGATCGACAGTCCAATGCGGCCCTCAGCGAATCCTTAGCCGGCCTCACGGTGCCCGTCCGCGTCTCCGTATGGGAGATGTCACAGTGAACGCACGCGTGTCGTTGCCGCGCCTCTGCGTACCGTCCGCCCTTATTCGGCACGCGAAAAACAATATCTCCAGCAACAATGCGCTGGTCAACGCGCCGACCTCGGCTCAATTTCTCAGTCGGTACAGAAGAGGTTATGATCGCGATCACCGAGTCGATTTGTGACTCATCTCACTGGGGGACTAATTGGACAAGCAAGACGGAGCCACCCGATGACGACGCAGCCGTTAGGACCGCAGTCGGCGCGCTCGTCGACGCACTGGTATACGACGTCGGCGACGTGCAATCGCTCCTACTTGCTTGCCGGCCTGCGCGCCGGACTCATCGCCCTGGTCTTACTCGCGATCCTCGCCGTCATCGTTTGGTTCTGAGGTCACGCTTGCGGGTACCCGCACCACGCACCCGCTCTTGCGGCGCGTTTGGTGATGGAGCAGGGTTACTTTCGACAGACCCGCGTCGCTAACAGCCTGCGAGTGGAGCGTAAGAGTAGATCGGAAACGATCATCATCAGGAAGGAACTTCGTGTCTGATTACACCTTGCCCGATTTGGACTGGGACTACGGAGCGCTGGAACCCCATATCTCGGGTGCGATCAACGAGCTTCACCACGACAAGCACCACGCCACCTACGTCAAGGGCGCCAACGACGCGGTTGCGAAATTGGAAGAGGCACGCAGCAAGGACGACCACTCGTCGATCCTGCTGAACGAGAAGAACCTGGCGTTCAACCTGGCCGGCCACGTCAACCACGTCGTGTGGTGGAAGATCTTGTCCCCCAACGGCGGTGACAAGCCGACCGGTGATCTCGCTGCCGCCATCGACGACGCCTTCGGATCTTTCGACAAGTTCCGCGCGCAGTTCAGCGCCGTCGCCAACGGTATTCAGGGTTCCGGCTGGGCGGTGCTGGCCTACGACAGCCTCGGCGACCGGCTGCTGACGTTCCAGGTGTACGACCACCAGACGAACTTTCCGTTAGGGGTCGTCCCGATCTTGTTGCTCGACATGTGGGAGCACGCCTTCTACCTGGACTACAAGAACGTCAAGGCCGACTACACCAAGGCGTTCTGGAATGTCATCAACTGGGCAGAGGTGCAGTCCCGTTACACGGCGGCGACCTCGCAGGCGAAGGGTTTGATCTCGGCCTGATTTCCAGCTGACCTGGTCTGGCCGTTCGGGGCGTCGCGCATCGTGCGTGGCGCCCCGAACGCTATTTCGGCCGTGTTTCTTTTCGACTTCATCGCTCGTCATCTGCCGTGTCCGCTTGCGGGCACTGCCGGCCTGCCGCATGCTGAGCGGATCGACCCACCGGCGTATCGCTGATACCCGAATCGAGTGTGGCGGAGGGCGAAATGGAAACTGGTTCAGGCCGGGCCATCGAGGTGGCCCCGTTCCATTCTCGTGGCGCGCTGAAGGGCTTCGTGATTTCCGGTCGATGGCCCGACTCGACCAAAGAGTGGGCACAACTGTTGATGGTCGCGGTCCGGGTGGCATCGCTTCCCGGATTGCTCAGTACCACAACGGTCTTCGGTGTTCGCGAGGAGTTGCCCGACACCCCTGCGCCCGGCACGGTCGGCCTGGTGCTGGCCGAAGGTCCGGTGGTCGGTGAATCCGCAGTTACGCCAGGCTATTTCGCCAACCACCAGCCACCAGCGCTGTTGATGCTGCATCCGCCGTCGGAGACGACACCGTCGCTGCCGGAGTGCAATGGCGCGGCATCGGGCTGCGTATTGCTGCCTGGCCTGCCATATCTGGGGCTCGAGCACCGGGCGGCATGGGTCGAGGCAGAAGCCGACGGCACGATCACGTCGATGGTCAGTCGAGTTGGCGTCGACCCGATCAGCCATCCCGACACAGCAATCTTGGCGATGCTGCTTGCCGCCTAGACATTCCGACCGCCGGAGGCCTCGAGACGCCGACTTCGGCCGAGTCTTCTGAACCATCGACCGCGGCGACCGGCGTTCCGGACGCCCCGTCCAGCGGGTGCCTAATAGTTAGTTCGTGATATCGCGCGGAAACAGGCTGGCAGCCGACTCTATGGCGCTCTACAGCAAATTCGGTTTGTACCGCGACCAGCCATCAGGCAAATAGCCAAGGACGCTACGGTTTGCGGCGGTGCACAAGCTAATAGTCCCCGAAGCGATGAAACTTCACACAATTTCCTTAAAATATCATGTGTATACGCTGGACAACGCCTTGAACGCAACGCAACTGCCGCGCCCAAGCTCACAAATACCGCCAGCGTCAATTATCTCGAGGTTTCGCACTTGGTTGCGGCGTTAACTCTGGCTACGATAATCAGCAAATACTTTGAAGCAGTCTTAAGGATCTACCAACCTGGTGGAGGTCATATCGATGAGCACGACGTTTTCCGCCCGCCTGAACCGCCTGTTC
>CBAAAS010000560.1:0-2672 GCA_964658855.1 uncultured Mycobacterium sp. | reverse complement strand
GACCGTCGATCCCGGCCGAGTCCATGTCGTGCGCAACGGAATCGACACCGATGTATGGTATCCGGCTGAGCCGGTGCCGGGCGAGTCGGTGCTGGCCGATCTGGGCGTGGACCTCAGCCGCCCCATCGTCGCGTTCGTCGGCCGGATCACCCGGCAGAAGGGCGTCTCTCATCTGTTGGCGGCCGCGCACGACTTCCATCCCGACGTGCAGTTGGTGCTGTGCGCCGGAGCTCCCGATACTCCGGAGATCGCCGCCGAAGTAAGCGCCGGCGTTGCGGAGCTGTCAGCTGCACGCACCGGCGTGTTCTGGGTCAGAGAGATGCTGCCGATCGGCAAAATTCGTGAAATTCTTTCGGCCGCAACGGCTTTCGTATGCCCATCGGTGTACGAGCCGTTGGGGATCGTCAATCTGGAAGCGATGGCCTGCGGCACCGCGGTCGTCGCCTCCGACGTGGGTGGCATACCCGAGGTGGTCGACGACGGGGTGACCGGTTCGCTGGTGCACTACGACGCGGACGACGCCGCCGGCTACCAGACCCGGATCGCCCAGGCGGTCAACGCAGTAGTCGCCGATCCGGAGCGTGCTGGGCGCTACGGCCGGGCGGGCCGGCAACGCTGCATCGCGGAGTTCTCCTGGGCGCAGATCGCACAGCAGACGCTGGAGATCTACCAGAAAGTATGCGCGTAACGGCGGGCGATTTAGCTGGTGACGCCTTTGAGCTCGTCACCCAGAGCGGCGGCTTCGGCGGGTGTCAGCTCGACGACGAGTCGTCCACCGCCCTCCAGCGGTACCCGCATCACGATGCCGCGCCCCTCCTTCGTCGCTTCCAGTGGACCGTCACCGGTCCGGGGCTTCATCGCCGCCATCGAGCGCTCCCTCCAGATTCGAGCTGGCCCGTCAACTGCACATTCACCACTCCATTGTTCCCTATGAGTGTGGCCCGGTGCACATGACCTCCGGCTCGGCGTTTCATCCGGCAGTGGATTGAACCCAGCAAGCCCGCAGGTGATCGTCGACCATCCCGGTCGCCTGCATCAATGCGTACGCGGTCGTGGGGCCCACGAAACGGAAACCTCGACGCTTCAATTCGCGTGCCATAGCGGTGGATTCCGGCGTCGTGGCGGGGACGTCGGCTGAGGTCTTGGGTCGCTTTCGCCGGTCCGGCGCGAAGGACCACAGCAGCTCCGACAGATCGTCCGGGCCGTCGGCGACAACCCGCGCATTGGCGATGGTCGCCACGATCTTGGCCCGGTTGCGGACGATGCCCTCGTCTGCCATCAGCCGGGCCACGTCGGCGTCGGTAAAGCGAGCCACCTTCGCAGGGTCGACACCGGCGAAGGCCCGCCTGAAATTGTCGCGTTTGCGCAGGATGATCAGCCAGGACAGCCCGCTTTGGAAGGCCTCCAGGCTCATCCGCTCGAACAATGGCACCTGCCCGTGCAGCGGCTGGCCCCATTCCTTGTCGTGGTAGTCGCGGTAGAGCCGGAAATCGGCGCTGCCCGGCTTGCCGACCGCCCAGTCGCAGCGGACCAGGCCGTCGTCAGTCGCGGTCACTGGACTCAGCCTCGGACTCGTCTTCAGGCTCCTCGGCGGCCGCCGCAGCATGCACCGACGACAGCTGGCCGCGCAGCAGGTCGAGCTCCTGAGCGAGCCGATCCAGCACCCAGTCCACCTCGCTGGTCTTGTATCCGCGCAGCGTCTGGGTGAACTTGACCGCCTCGACGTCTCCGCGCGTCACACCCGATGCCGGCAACACGGTCGGCGTGGTTCCCCGGGGCAGCGGCGGCAGCGGCTCACCACGACCGAACAGCAGACTGGCCACCCCGAACAGCACGATTGCTACCAGGACCAGGACCACCACGTACAGCAACACCAACGCCACGGCACAGATATTGCCCTATCGGGCCGACGCTTTTGTGCGGGCCTGTTAGTGGCGCGGACGAAGCGCGTTCATCGGCGGCCGGTCGGCCAGCGACACCGTCGAGGTGCGTGGGGTGTAGCCGTCTCCGTCGACGAAGAACTGGGTCAGCCCCACGCCGGAGTCCGGGATGCCGCAGCGCGACAACAGCGTCGCGACGACCTGACGGCTCATCGGCCCCAGTTCTGCCAGCGGCCGGTTGCGGTGCGCCCGCACCCCGAGGTTCACCTGGGCGATCGCGTCCAGGCCCAGGCGGTCGTAGGTATCGACCAGCAGACCGATCTCGACGCCGTAGCCGGGCGCGAACGGCACCGACGTCAGCAGTTCGCGGGTGGCGGCGTATTCGCCGCCCAACGGCTGCAGAACGCAGCCCAGCTCGGGCCGCAGCGCGGACAGCAGCGGCCTGGCCACCAGCTCGGTGACCCGCCCGCCACCGGTAGCACCCTCGCGGCCGCTGGGGGCGTCCTCGGTTTTCAATGGCCGACGGTAAAAGCTTTTGACGAGGTGAATGCCGTCCTCGGTGAGCAGCGGCCCGAGCAGCCGCGGCACGAACATCGGGTGCGGCTCGATCAGGTCCGAGTCGACGAAGACGACGAAGTCGCCGCTGGTAGCGGCCAGCGAGCGCCACAGCACCTCGCCCTTGCCGGGCCGCGGCGCGATCTCGGGCAAGGCCTGCTCGCGGGTGACGACACGCGCACCCGCCGCGATCGCCCGGATCTCGGTGTCGTCGGTGGATCCCGAGTCGAGAGATCG
>CBAAAS010000559.1:1104-2676 GCA_964658855.1 uncultured Mycobacterium sp. | reverse complement strand
ATGCTGGTGACCACCAAGGTGATCTGCAGAGCCAATTCCATGGCCCACACCTTACCGGCCTGCGACTGCCCGGTTTGGACCGGCGCTACGAACTCAGCGGACCCCAGTAAGTTTTATCGGTGGCGTAGTCGAAGTAAGCCTCGTGAGAGAAGAACGGAACGACCCCACTGTCGATCGAAAGTCCCGAGATCACCGTCGGCGCCGTGCTCTGGCCGATGCTGTCGGTGCCCACTGAGTACGAGTACAGCAGCGTGTTGCCGTCATAGACCGAAATCTTGTCGCCCGAGGTAAGCGCGGAACCCGCGATGGATGACGGGATAGTGCCGTAGACACCGCCCGAGTCGAGGTCGTTCGTCACCGTGCCGCTGCCTATGACAGAGCCGCCGCGGGTGACTGTTTCGAGCAGGTTGGCGACGTTGGGCGATCCGTCCAGCCAGGTGCCGCCCGTCAGCGGGTTGTCGCCGCCAACGATCAATTGCTTTTCGGGCCCGACCAGGTCGACAAGCACACCGGGATAGCTTTCGAACGGGCTGTCGGTCGGCCCGGCGGTTGCTGGGCCGATGCCCAGGATTCCGTCCACGTCGTTGCTGCTGAGGAAACTCTGGAAGTTCTCGAAGATATTTGCCGGGTTGGTCGACCAGGAGAGAACCTCCACGTCGACGGGGCTGCTCGTGGTCAGGACGTCGGTGCCGTCGGTGCCGTAGCTGACGGGTACGCCGGCGTATTCCAGATAGAGGTATTCGACGCCACCGCTGTAGCCGCTGAAACCGTAGTTTTCGGGCAGCCCGAGTTTGAAGAGTTCCTGGAGCGCCGAGAAATCGTTCGTGCCGAGCTCCTGCCATGGGATGACAAGACCACTCGATCCGGTGTCGACCAGCAGCGTTGACGGGTCACCGGTGCCGATCGCGGCCTGGATCGTTGGCTCGGTGACGATGTTCATGGTGATGGGGAGGGTCCAGGAGCCGAGCACGTCGGCGGGTTCGGCACCGGTGACGGCGGCGGCCGCGGCAGAATCCGCCGACGGCAACAGGAAATCGAACGACGTGTTCAGGCTGGCAAGCAAGCTGTCGGTCCAGCTGGTGAGATCCAGCGCCGCTGCCGGGTCGAAGACCGCGATCGAATCCGTCAGCGATGTCAGGAACGGCTGGAGGATCGGGTCGAGGAGGTCCTCGAAATCGGCCTTTGCGGGCGCCGCCGAGCCGGCGGCGATGGCCGTTGCGGCGACGAATGCGCCAGCGCTGAGTCCGACACCCGACAACAAACGGCGCCGGGTCCTACCTGCGTGCTTCTTGCCGTGACGACGTGCCATTCGAGCTACCCCCGAAAAGTTGGCGGCACCGTGCAGCCGCAAGCTAACGATCCTGAGTTCTTATCAGGTTTCGCTAAGCTAACCGCAACTTTTCTGCCAGACAACCCCGACGCATACGAAACTCAAAGTTTGGCCGCGGGTGATCCGCAAGGTCAATCAGCTGGCGATCGACCGTCTCAAACCAGCGTTGAAATTACTTGTCGATGGTAATCGTGTCTTTGGCGTAGTCGATGTAGAGCGGATTGTTAACCAGCGCGTAATAG
>CBAAAS010000559.1:0-1094 GCA_964658855.1 uncultured Mycobacterium sp. | reverse complement strand
GACAACCCGGACGCATACGAAACTCAAAGTTTGCAGCTGAGGGTCGGTTGACCGGCTCTAGCTGCCGGCGGCGTCGAACGACGTGGTGTCGCTGGCGTAGTCGATGTAGAGCGCGTGGGTGAAGAACGGTATGACACCGCTGTCGATCGAAGTTCCCGTTATAACCGACGGGGATTCGCTTTGCCCGATGCCGTCGGTCCCCACGGTGTAGGAGTACAGCACCTTGGTGCCGTCGGAGACCGTGACGATGTCGTTTTGCGCCAACGTGCTGGACGAGATGGTTGACGGAATGGTTCCGTAGACGCCCCCGGAATCGAGGTCGTTGTCAACCGTGGCGGTGCCAACAGTGGTGCCACCGCTGGTGACGGTCTCGGTGAGGCCGTTATCGGTCGACCCGTTGCCCGAGAAGGTGTCGAGGGCGGCGTACGGGTTGGAACCGCCGATGACGAGATCGCCGTGCTTCAAGTCGACGAGCGCACTGCCCAAGCTGTCGAACGGGCTCGTGCCCGCCCCGCCGCTGACGTTGTCTCCGATGCCCAGGATGCCGCCGGCCGAGTCGTTGCTGGTCAGGAAGCTCTGGAAGGCGTCATTGGTGAAATAACTCGAGAAGTCCGAGGGGTTCCACGAGTACACCTCGATCTCGACAGGTCCGTCAGTGCTCAGACCGTCGGCGTAATTGACCGGCACGTTGTCGTAAGTCAAGTAGTAGAAGTCCACCCCGCCGCTGTAGCCGCTTTCACTGATGCCGGTGGGGCTCCCGAGCGCGTACAGGGCCTCAAGCTGGGTGAAGAAGTTCGAGCCGAGATCGGTGTAGGGGACGACCAGACCGCTAGAGCCGGTGTCGACGAGCACTGGCATTGTGCTGCCACCGTCGATAGAGGCTTGCACGGTCGGCTCGGTGGCCTCTTGGATGGTGATCGGAAGGTCGTAGACACCGGTCGATGCTGCGGGTTCGGCGGCGGTCGAAGCGGCCGCCAATGCCGAGTCGGTCGATGGCAGCAGTGAATCGAACGATGTGTTCAGGCTGGCAAGGAAGCTGTCGGTCCAGCTGGTCAGATCCAGCGCGGCGGCCGGGTCGAAGACCGCGACCGAAT
>CBAAAS010000558.1:0-2678 GCA_964658855.1 uncultured Mycobacterium sp. | reverse complement strand
CATCGATGGCGATGGTCACCGTCCCATCACCCATGTACTGCCTGGCTGCCAACGTTGGCTCGACGTCGACAATGCGGAGCCAGGTTTCGTCGTGGGTGGCGGTCACCCGTGCCGCGCGCTGATCGAGCAGCAGCCACGGCAGCGGGTCGTCGAGCGGAAGCATCCAGAACACCACCCGATCGATCAGGTCGAGTCCGAGCAGGAAACGCAACAGGCCCAGATAGGAGTCGACGTCGGAGGCGAAGAAGTCTTCCACCACAACGGTTCGCTGGTCGCTGACGAACCACTTGTCGGTGTCGATAGGGCGGTATCGAATGAAGCCGGTCTCGGACCCGGCCGCGCCGTGAACCGCGACATACCAAGGGCCGGGGCCGGATTCGGTGCGCAGCCGTGCGCCGTACCACCACACATCTGGTCGGTCGATGGTTCCCGGACGCGACGGCCGGTGGTCGGCGTAGATGCGTGGCAACACATCCCACACGTCAACGGGTTCCAACAACCGCACCGGACCGCCCGCACCGACGCCTGGACGAAAGGCAGCCCGCGCCGTCTGCACCTCGACGGTCTGTGATGAACTCGCCACGCCGTAGCCGTAGCGCTCGTAGATGGTGGCCTCCGACGCGCGAAGCGTCGCGACCGCCTCGCCGCGCGCGGCGACGTCACGCAGCTGATGGCGAATGAGATCGGTGGCAACGCCCCGTCGGGTGAACGACGGCAGTACCCCGATGTGCGTCACGGCCGCGTGGCCGACCAGGGCTCCGCCCGGAAGGGTGAGC
The DNA here is from genome assembly GCA_964658855.1 of uncultured Mycobacterium sp. GTDB lineage: Bacteria > Actinomycetota > Actinomycetes > Mycobacteriales > Mycobacteriaceae > Mycobacterium. The sequence goes on along the minus strand of CBAAAS010000558.1, from coordinate 1,902 downwards.
CTGCTCGTCACGGCGTCGGCGGTGCCCGCCAGTTGGTCGTCGACGAAGGCGCCGATGGTGCGGCCCGGTTCGAGTAACCGAGCGATTTGGCCCGGCGCGAGGTCCGCCAGGCGCGGGAAACCGATCATGGCAGTGCGGAACACGTTGGCGGCAGCGATGAGATCGTCCTCGCTGTCGAGTACGCGAATGTCGGTGGTCACCCCGCCATCATGTCGTGTGCCGCCGAAGCCCGGCTTGTAATCCCGATGATTTCAACGACATCGGGCGTATCGGCTGGCCACATGCGTTGACGTGAATCCGCACCTCAACGCGCATACGTCCGCCTCATTAAAGTTCGAGGTACCCGGAGCTGCGCCGCCACTGCGGTAGGCGTCGGGGAATCGGCGGACGAGTCAGCGTGCTGAAACCAGTGATCTGTCGTCGTACCTCGTACCCGGAAGAAAGGAGGGCGGTCATGCCCAATTCGTTGACGCCCATCCACCTCGCTGTCGCTCTGGACGGCGCCGGTTGGCACCCGGCCGCGTGGCGTCAGTCCGATTCCCGACCGGCCGAGCTGTTCGAGGCGACCTACTGGGCGGACCTCGTCGCGCAAGCTGAATGGGGTCTGCTGGACTTCGTCACGATCGAAGATTCGCTGGGTCTGCAGTCTGATGATCCGTTTGCGCCCGACGACCGCACCGATCGGGTCCGCGGCCGGCTGGACGCGGTGCTCATCGCTGCCCGAATTGCTCCGCACACCAATGGGATTGGGCTGGTCCCCACCGCAACGGTCACCCAGACCGAGCCCTTCCATGTGTCCAAATCGATTGCGACGCTGGACTATGTCAGCAGCGGCCGGGCCGGCGTTCGAGTTCAGATCTCACCCCGACACGACGTGGCCGACCATTTCGGGCGCCGCCCGCTGCCGCGGCTCTCAGCAGCCGAGCTCGCCGATCCATCCGTCCAACATCACATCAGCGAGTATTTCGCTGAAGCGGCCGACTACGTCGAGGTGGTGCGACGGTTGTGGGACAGCTGGGAGGACGACGCCGAGATCCGCGACGTCGCGACGGGACGGTTCATCGACCGCGACAAGTTGCACTACGTCGACTTCGCGGGCCCGCGGTTCTCGGTCAAAGGGCCTTCGATCACCCCGCGCCCCCCGCAAGGTCAACCCGTCGTCGCCGCGCTCGGCCACGGCGCCGCCGCCTATCAGCTCATCGCCTCCAGCGCGGACGTGGGCTTCGTGACACCACACGACGCCGCACAGGCATCCGGCATCGCCGATGAACTCGGGGCGCTGCGGCGGGACGGCTCGGACCCGCTGCACATCTTCGGCGACGTGGTGGTGTTCCTCGACGACGATGCGACCACCGCACGGGCGCGGCGGCGCCGGCTCGACGAGCTGGCCGGCGTCGAATACCAGAGTGACGCAGCTATTTTCGCCGGAACACCAGCAGAACTGGCCGACGTACTGCAGGAGTGGCAGGCCGCGGGCCTCACCGGGTTCCGGCTGCGCCCCGCCGCACTGCCACACGACCTGCTCCAGATCACCGAGGGCCTGGTGCCCGAATTGCAGCGCCGGGGGTTGTTCCGTACCGCCTACGAGGCCGCGACGTTGCGCGGTCTGCTCGGGTTGTCGCGTCCCGCCAACCGCTACGCCCTCGCCTGACCAGTAGACGACAGGATTACGTCAATGAGTAAGCCGATCAAGCAGATTCACCTGGCCGCCCATTTTCCGGGCGTCAACAACACCACGGTGTGGAGCGATCCGGCGGCCGGTAGCCACATCGAGTTCAGTTCCTTCGCGCGCTTCGCGCAGACGGCCGAGCGGGGCAGGTTCGACTTCCTTTTCCTCGCCGAAGGCCTACGGCTCCGCGAACAGAACGGGCACATCTATGACCTCGATGTGGTCGGACGCCC
>CBAAAS010000557.1:0-2687 GCA_964658855.1 uncultured Mycobacterium sp. | reverse complement strand
AGATGCTGCGCGACATGTTCGGTGACGTCCGTATGCTTTGCCGCGACACGGGTTTGATGAACCCGTTGGCCAAGCTGATCTGGAAGATCTGCAAGATCGACGGCAAGCCGTCGCGCTACCGCAGTGAGCCCCAGCGCCAGCACCTGACAGTCGCTGCCTAGAACCGATGCCGCACGTAATCACCCAGTCGTGCTGTAGCGACGGGTCCTGTGTCTACGCGTGCCCGGTGAACTGTATTCATCCATCGCCGGACGAGCCGGAATTCGCTGCCGCCGAAATGCTTTACATCGATCCGGTGGCGTGCGTGGACTGCGGCGCCTGCGTGAGTGCGTGCCCGGTGGGAGCTATCGCCCCCGACTCCCGGCTGACGACTGAGCAGCTACCGTTCATCGCGCTCAACGCCAGTTTCTATCCGGATCGCCCGGCCGACAAGAAACTGCCGCCGACATCCAAGCTGGCTCCGGTGATCCCGGCGCCCGAAGTCCACGGCAAGCACAGCGGCCCGTTAACCGTGGCGATCGTGGGATCCGGCCCGGCTGCCATGTATGCCGCCGACGAGCTGCTGACTCAGCAGGGCGTACGGGTCAATGTCTTCGAAAAGCTGCCCACCCCTTACGGATTGGTCAGGGCCGGGGTGGCGCCGGATCATCAGACCACCAAGCGGGTGACCAAGCTGTTCGACCGGATCGCGCGTCGACGCGAGTTCAGGTTCTTCCTCAACGTCGAGGTCGGCAACCAGCTCAGCCACGACGATGTACTGGCGCACCACCACGCCGTCATCTACGCATCGGGGGCACCCAACGACCGCCGGCTGGATATCGACGGAATGGATCTGCCCGGCACCGGCACCGCCACCGAATTGGTGGCGTGGATCAACGGGCATCCCGATTTCGTTGACCTGCCAGTCGATCTCAGCCACGAACGGGTCATTGTCGTCGGAAACGGCAACGTCGCGTTGGACGTGGCTCGCGTGCTGACCTCCGCCCCGGACGAGCTGGCTCACACCGACATCTCCGATCACGCGCTGGCCGCTCTGCGCGCGTCGCGGGTGCGCGAAGTCGTCATCGCCGCCCGGCGCGGACCCGAGCATTCGGCGTTCACGCTGCCCGAGCTGATCGGATTGACCACGACGGCGGAAGTCGTTCTCGCCGAGTCGGATCACCAAGCGGTGCTGCGGGATCTCGCTTTCGTCACCGACACCGTGACGAGGCAGAAGCTGGAAATCCTGAGCCAGCTCGGTGTCGCCTCGGAGCCCGCAGGCCCGACCTCCCGATCGCGGATCCGGCTCGCCTACCACCTGACGCCGCAGCGGGTGCTCGGGCAGGAGCGAACCAGCGGGATGGAGTTCGGGGTGACCGGCACCGACGCTGTGCAGACCATCGACGCCGGACTCGTGTTGACGTCAATCGGCTACCACGGCAAGGCAATCAAAGACCTGCCGTTCGACGACAAGGCGGGCGTGGTGCCCAACGATGGCGGCCGCGTCATGCACTCGGACGCCGACAAACCGGTGGACGGCGCTTACGTTGCAGGGTGGATCAAGCGCGGTCCGACCGGGTTCATCGGCACCAACAAATCCTGCGCGGCGCAAACCGTGCAGCGACTGGTCGACGACTACAACGCCGGCCTGCTGCGCGACCCGATCGGCAAACCGGCGGCACTGGACAAACTGGTACGGGAACGTCAGCCCAAGGTCGTCGACGCCAACGGTTGGCGGGCCATCGACGCCGCCGAGATGGCGCGCGGTGAAGCCGCCGACCGGCCGCGCAACAAGTTCACGTCAATCGCCGACATGCTCGATGCCGCGTCGTCGGCGCCGACGCCGTCGCTGCGACACCGAGTGGTCGATCGACTGCGGGAATTGGCGGATCTGGGCTGACTGCCCGGCTTAGCTCCCGTTCATCGCCGCCGCGAGGTCGTCGTAATTGACCTCTTTGACCGGCTGGCCGAGCGACCAGTGATGCCCGAACGGGTCGGCAACCATGCCGTAGCGGTCACCCCAGAACTGGTCTTCGAGCGGGACGATCTCGGTGGCGCCGGCATCCAGCGCCCGCTGGAACGCGGCGTCGACGTCGGTCACCGTCAGGTGGATGGTGACCGGTGTGCCGCCCAGCGCCGGCGGGGTCATCGACTTGCCGCCGGACATCTCCGGGAAGTCGTCGTTGAGCATCACCAGGAAGCCGTTGATGCGTACCGAGGCGTGGACCAGCTTTCCGTCGGGTCTGGGCAGGCGAACGACCTCAACCGCGTCGAAAGCCTTGACGTAGAAGTCGATCGCGGCGGCGGCGTCGTCGACGACGAGATGCGGGGACAGAGCGGGTTCGACGGCGATAGCCATCGGGGCCTCCTAAATGTCGGTGCGTAGCCCGGGTGGGCTTACGGGTATAGACCTGAGCCGCGATGCAATCTCATCACCGGCCACCGACACCGCGGCGGTTACTCCGCGTGGACGTGTTCCCAGCCCTCGACCGATTCCGGGCGGCGCGGCCCGGGGCCGACGTAGATGGCGGCCGGGCGAACCAGCTTGCCCAGCCGCTTCTGCTCGAGGATGTGCGCACACCAACCGGCGGTCCGGCCGCAGGTGAACATGGCCGGCATCATCCGGGCCGGCACCTCGGCGAAGTCCAGGATCACCGCAGCCCAGAATTCGACGTTGGTCTCGATCGCCCGGTCCGGACGCCGCTCGC
>CBAAAS010000556.1:0-2698 GCA_964658855.1 uncultured Mycobacterium sp. | reverse complement strand
GCCGTGAAATCCAATGCGATCGTGATCGCCGGCGGCGGTGCCACCATCGGCATCGGCATGGGTCAGGTCAACCGGGTCGACGCGGCGAAGTTGGCGGTTGAGCGTGGTGGAAAGAGGGTCAGCGGCGCGGTCGCCGCGTCCGACGCCTTCTTCCCATTCCCGGACGGCCTGGAGACGCTGACCTCCGCGGGCGTGAAGGCGGTCGTGCACCCGGGCGGTTCGGTCCGCGACGACGAGGTGACGGCTGCGGCGGAGAAGGCCGGCGTGACGCTCTATCTGACCGGCGCGCGGCACTTCGCCCACTAGCGGCCCACCGACGTTTAGGCGCTGATTTCGTCCTGCACGGTTGTCGCGTAGCGGATGAATGCCGCGACCTCGTCGACGGCGCGACGGGCGTCGGGGTTGACGTCGTAGCTGAGCTGGAACATGTGCATGGCCTTGTGCCACTGCTGCACCCAGACCTCGATGTTCTGGGCACGCAGCCGATCGGCGAACACGATGGTGTCGTTGAGCAGCATCTCGTGGGTGCCCACCTGCAGCAGGAACGGCCCGAGCCCATGCAGGTCGGCTTCCGGCGGCATCAACGGCGGCGGCCGGGTGCCGTTCACGGTGGCGAACACGTCGTAGATGAACTTGACCGTCATGAACGGGAACATCACGTCGCGGTGGTCTTTCAGGGCCCGGTACTTGAGGTCCATGTCGGCCGACGTCAACGGCGACATCAACGCTTGGCCGGCGGGCACCGGTAATCCGGCGTCGCGTGCCGCCAGCGCGACGTCGGCGGCCATCAGACCACCCGCCGAGTCTCCGGCGAGCACGATCCGCTCTGGCGCGAACCCCTGCGCCAGCGCGAAGCGGTAGCCGTCCAACCCGTCTCCGACGGCGTCCTCGATGCTGGCCTGCGGCGCCAGGCGGTAGCCGACGTTGAGCACTTTGGCGCCGGTGGCCGCGGACAGGCGGCTGACGAAGCGCCGGTGCGAGTTGAGTCCCAGCGTCACCAGCGCCGAGCCGTGGAAGTAGACGATCAGCGATGTCGACTCGCGGGCCTGCGGGGCGATCACCCATTCGGCCGGGCAGTGCGGCAGGTCGACGCGGGTGACGTCGGTGCCGGGCAACGGCCGGATCAGTCCCAGCGGGCCGTCGATGCCGTCGAGCCGCACCTTTTGCAGGGTGCCGGGGCTGAAGCGATTGACGAGCATGCCGATCAGCGTCAGGGCGCCCAGCACCGGTTTGACGAAGATCGCGGTCAGCAGCGAGAGCAGGCCGGACTGCCACGACGCGGGGCCGAAGTGCGCGGTCTCGGGTCGCTCACGCCAGTCGATGGAATTCACGGTACTGAGGGTATCGGTTAGCTGCGCAAGGATGACTGTGAGTCTGATACTGGACTCTGGCGTGAGTTGTCTGGGCCACTCGGCGGCGGCTATTTGAACGTCCGACGACGGTCGCGCAAAGCGTTGCCCCCTGGCTGACCGCTCCGTCAACAGCCTCTTCCGAACAAGATCAGATCGGCCTAGAGTCCAAATTTGGGACACCGTCAACCGGGACGGGTCTCGTGCAAATCGGAAGTATCGAGAGGAAATAATGCGCGCGGTAACAAGAAGAACAGCGTCGTTCTCAGTCGCCATTGCGGTGTTCGCGTTAGTCGGAGCAGGTTGCCACGAGAAGGACAGCAAGTCCACCTCGTCCTCGAGTTCGGCGTCGTCGTCGTCGGCAATGACGTCGTCGGCTGCCGCTGAACCCACAACGAGCGCCGCGGCGGCGCCCAGCTCGACGCAGATTCCCGGCAAGAACGGCACGCCGTACACGGTTGAGGGACCGATCCTGGCCAAGTGGGAAACCCTCAACGACGCTCAGAAGAAAGACCTGGGCGCTCCCTTTGACAACCAGAAGACCACCCTCGACAACAGCGGCGTCTACCAGCAGTACGACGGCGGCGTGCTGATCTACAAGAACGGCGGCCCGGTCTACTTCGTCTGGGGCAAGATCCGCGACGCGTGGAACGCGAACCAGGCCTCGCAGGGCAAGCTCGGATACCCGACCGCCGATGAGGCAACGGAGCCGGACGGTAGCTTCAAGTCGACGTTCGAGCACGGCACCATCACCTGGAAGACCGGTGACGCCGACGCGACGGTGACTGTCAGCTAGTCCCCCGCATTTCACCTCGGAAGGCCGGGCAATTTTCACGATTGCCCGGCCTTTCGTTTTGTCAGTAACGTGATGTGGTGACCGCTGCGAATAATCTGCCCCGCACCGTTGGCGAACTACGTGCCGCCGGGCACCGCGAACGGGGCGTCAAGCAAGAACTACGGGAAAACCTGCTGACCGCTCTTTCGTTGGGGCCGGACGCTCCCGAGATCTGGCCCGGCATTCTGGGCTTCGACGACACCGTGTTGCCGCAACTCGAGCGGGCTTTGATCGCCGGCCACGACTTCGTGCTGCTGGGTGAACGCGGCCAGGGCAAGACCCGGTTGCTGCGCGCATTGACCGGCCTGCTGGACGAGTGGACGCCGGTGATCGCCGGGGCCGAACTCGGCGAGCACCCGTACAGCCCGATCACCCCGGAGTCGATCCGCAAGGCCGCTACGCTCGGCGACGACCTGCCGGTGGAATGGCGGCACCGCAGCGAGCGCTATACCGAGAAGCTGGCCACCCCCGACACCAGCGTGGCCGACCTGGTCGGTGACATCGACCCGATCAA
>CBAAAS010000555.1:0-2701 GCA_964658855.1 uncultured Mycobacterium sp. | reverse complement strand
TCCCGCACATCACCGACGAGATCAAGCGTCGCATCCTGGCGATGGCCGAGCCGGATGCCGACGGCAAGCGACCAGACGTGGTCATCACCGAGATCGGTGGGACCGTCGGCGATATCGAGTCGCAGCCCTTCCTCGAGGCGGCGCGACAGGTTCGCCACGACATCGGTCGGGAAAATGTCTTCTTCCTGCACGTGTCGCTGATCCCATACCTGGCGCCGTCGGGAGAGCTGAAGACCAAACCCACACAGCACTCGGTGAACGCGCTGCGCAGCATCGGTATCACCCCGGACGCGTTGATCCTGCGCTGCGACCGCGACGTGCCCGAACCGCTGAAGAACAAGATCGCGCTGATGTGCGACGTCGACATCGACGGCATCATCTCCACCCCGGACGCCCCGTCGATCTACGACATCCCGAAGGTTCTGCATCGCGAAGAGCTGGACGCCTACGTTGTGCGCCGTCTCAATCTGCCGTTCCGTGACGTCGACTGGACCGAATGGGACGACCTGCTGCGCCGGGTGCACGACCCGCACGAAACCGTGCGGATTGCGTTGGTCGGCAAGTACATCGACCTCTCCGATGCCTATCTCTCGGTGAGCGAGGCGTTACGGGCGGCCGGGTTCAAACACCGCGCGAAAGTCGAGATCCGCTGGGTGGGCTCCGACGACTGCGAAACCGCAAGCGGAGCAGCCGCGGTGCTCGAGGATGTCCACGGTGTGCTGATTCCCGGCGGATTCGGCATCCGGGGCATCGAGGGCAAGATCGGCGCCATCTCCCATGCGCGGGCGCGCGGGTTGCCGGTGCTGGGACTCTGCCTCGGCATGCAGTGCATCGTGATCGAAGCCGCGCGCTCGGTCGGTCTGAGCGAAGCCAACTCCGCGGAGTTCGACCCGGACACCCCGGACCCGGTCATCTCGACGATGGCCGATCAGGAGGAGATCGTCGCCGGCGAGGCCGACCTCGGTGGGACGATGCGGCTGGGCGCCTATCCGGCAGTGCTTGAGGCGGGATCCATCGTCGCCGAGGCATACCAGTCGACCGAGGTGTCCGAGCGGCATCGGCACCGCTACGAGGTCAACAACTCCTACCGGGATCGCATCGCCGAAAGCGGCCTGAAATTCTCCGGGACTTCTCCGGATGGGCACCTGGTCGAGTTCGTCGAGTATCCGCCGGAGATGCACTCATTCGTCGTTGGTACGCAGGCGCATCCTGAGCTCAAGAGCCGGCCGACCCGACCGCACCCACTCTTCACCGGCTTCATCGGCGCTGCGATGGAGTACAAGGCGGGTGAGCGGTTGTCCCTGGAGATTCCGGAACGGCGGGCCAACGGCAGCGAGCAACACGATGGGGCCGAATCGTCACTGCCTGAGCCCGAACCTGTCACCCGTGGGTGAGCACGTCTTCGAGACCACCGCGTCCGAAGTCCTGCACACCGGAAAGATTTTCGCGCTACGGATTGACCGGGTGCGGATGCCCGGCGGCAACGTCGTGAGCCGCGAAGTGGTCGAGAATTTCGGCGCGGTGGCGATCGTGGCGATGGATGGCGAAGGCCGGATCCCGTTGGTCTATCAGTACCGTCACCCTCTCGCTCGGCGACTGTGGGAGTTGCCCGCCGGGCTGCTCGACGTCGCCGACGAAGAACCGCATCTGGCCGCTGCCCGCGAACTCCACGAGGAGGCCGGCCTACGGGCGGAGACCTGGCAGGTGCTGGCCGACGTGGATTCCGCGCCCGGCTTCAGCGACGAGTCGGTGCGGGTGTTTCTCGCCACCGGACTGACCGAGGTCGAACGGCCCGAGGCGCACGACGAAGAAGCCGACATGACCGTCCAGTGGTACCCGATCGCGGAGGCGGTACAGCTGATCTTCAGCGGCGAGATCGTCAATTCCCTTGCAGTGGGCGGGATCTTGGCGGCTCACGCGGTCTGCGAGGGTATCGCGGAGCCGCGACCGGTGGACGCGCCGTGGATCGACCGGCCGACGGCGTTCAGAGCGCGAAAGGACGGTGCCGGGTGACGACGGTGGCGCCGCCGCTGGAGGGCCAGCTGCAGGGATACCTCGATCATCTGACGATCGAGCGCGGTGTCGCGGCCAATACGTTGAGCTCCTATCGCCGGGATCTGCGCCGGTACTTCGAGCATCTGACCACCCGCGGCATCGACGATCTGGCAAAAGCCGCCGAGGACGACGTCAGCGAATTCCTGATGGCGCTGCGCCGTGGAGACCCGGACTCCGGGGTCGTACCGCTGTCGGCGGTGTCTGCCGCCCGGACCCTGATCGCGGTGCGGGGATTCCACCGGTTCGCCGCAGCGGAGGGACTGGCCGCAGTCGACGTCGCGCAGGCCGTCAAGCCGCCGACGCCGGGTCGCCGACTCCCCAAAAGCCTCAGCCTCGATCAGGTGCTCGCGCTGCTGGCCGGCGCCGGCGGTGACAGTCCGTCCGACGGCCCGCTGACCCTGCGGAATCGCGCGTTGCTCGAGTTGCTGTACTCCACCGGCGCCCGGATTTCCGAAGCGGTCGGACTCGACGTCGACGACATCGACACCCACGCCCGTTCGGTACTGCTGCGCGGCAAGGGCGGCAAACAGCGGCTGGTTCCGATCGGACGGCCCGCGGTACAAGCGCTGGACGCCTACCTGGTGCGCGGGCGTTCGGATTCGGCGCGTCGCGGCCGCGGCACCCCGGCGATCTTCCTCAACGCCCG
>CBAAAS010000554.1:0-2703 GCA_964658855.1 uncultured Mycobacterium sp. | reverse complement strand
GTGGTACCCGAGGTGTAGAGCAGGAACAGCGGGTGCTCGGCGTCGAACGCCTCGGCCCGGTGCTCAGGCGATGCCGAGTCGACGACGTCGTGCCACCACACGTCGCGGCCTTCGGTCCATCCGACGTCGGCGCCGGTGCGCCGAACCACCAGGACGTGCTCGATCGAGTCGGCGTCGGCGACCGCCTGATCGGCGGCTTCCTTCAACGATGCGGGTTTGCCGCGACGGAACTGCCCGTCCGCGGTGATCAAGACTTTGGCCTCGGCGTCATCGATGCGGGCACCGAGTGCGGTGGCGGTGAAACCGGCGAAGATCACGCTGTGCAGCACGCCCAGTCGCGCGCAGGCCAACATCGCGACTACGGCTTCCGGGATCATCGGCAGATAGATCGCGACACGGTCGCCGGCCACCAGACCCAGATCTGTCAGAGCGTTGGCGGCTTTGCTCACCTCGGCCTGCAGATCGCTGTAGGTCAGGGTGCGGTCTTCGCCGATCCGCTCACCCTCCCAGTGGATGGCAACCCGGCCACCGTTGCCGGCTTCGACGTGGCGGTCCACACAGTTGTAGGTGACATTCAGTTTGCCGTCGGTGAACCATTTGGCAAACGGACGTGCCGACCAGTCCAGCACCTCGGAAAACGGTGTGGCCCAAGACAGTCGGTTGGCCTGTTCGGCCCAGAATGCCAGTCGGTCCTGCTCGGCCTGTTGATACAGGTCATCGCCCGCGTTGGCCTGCGCGGCGAACTCTTTCGACGGCGGATACGACGACGGTGCCTTGGTGTGGGTCTCGCTCACCCGCACGAGCCTAATCAGTGCACGTTAACTTTTGAGCGGCTGTAGGCAATACAGTCGCGCAGGAATCTTGTAGGCGACCGCTTTCGTCCCCGGCGGGCACAGCTCGCCGTTCGAGCTGCCGTCGATTCTCTTGGCGACCTTGATACGGGGCGACGAGCCATCGCAGTCGGTCGGGGTGAACAGCGGACCGTGGTCATCACCCCCCGCGGCGTAGCAGCGACCCTCAACGAAGTTGAGCACGAAACACAGCGTCGTGGCGCCGTCCCGGAGAAAGGCGTAGTCGGAGTCTTCACTCTTGCCGTCGGGGCACGTCGACGAGGCGCCGCCCTTGCTGACGACTTCGAATATCGAGTCAGGTTGGGCGCAGTCCTGCGCTTTCGGGCTCTGGGTGTGCTCCCGAAAGTTGTAGGCGGCGATGCACTGGCCGACGTTTGGCGATCTGTCGGCGTTTCGATTCTGTTTGGCCAAATCGGTTGCACCACCGACGATTCCGAGCAGGCCGCCGGCCAGCAGCAGTGATCCTACGACGATCAGCGCGATACCCGACCGTGGCGGACGCGGCGCGGGTTGGGGGCCCGGGTAATACTGGGGTGGCGCTGGCGGCGCGGGAGGTCCCGGCGGGTACGGCCCTGGTGGCGGGTAAGCCGCAGGCAGTTGTCGAGAACGGGATCGCTGCCGGAGGCCGACGATAAGCAGGACCAATCCCACGATGGGGAGTCCGGCCGTCACCACCAGTTCGCCGAGGTAATAGGCGATGCTGGCCTCGGCGAGTTCAGTGACTACCACGCCCGAAAGTGTATTGCGGATCGGAGGAGGACGGCTTGAATCGGTTTCGCATTCTTGCGGTGACCGCAATGCTGGCCGCCGCATCGCTGACCGGCTGCGGTGTCGGCAACGTCCGCACCGACGTGGTGATCGTCAATGCGGGCGAGCCGCAGAATCCGCTGATCCCGACGAACACCAACGACTCCAACGGGGGCCGGATCGTCGACCGGCTGTTTGCCGGCCTGATGTCCTATGACGCCAAGGGTGCACCCACGCTGGAAGTCGCCCGGTCGATCGAGACCACCGACGACGTCAACTACCGGATCACCTTGAAACCGGGTTGGGTGTTCAGCGACGGTTCGCCGGTCACCGCGCACTCGTTCGTCGACGCCTGGAACTACGGGGCACTGGCCGCCAATGCTCAACTGCAGCAGAGCTTCTTCGCCCCGATCGCCGGCTTCGACGAGGTAGCCGCAGCCAAACCCACCGCGACCACGATGTCGGGGCTGCAGGTGGTTGGCGACCACGAATTCACTGTGCGGCTCAAAGCGCCGACGATCGATTTCACGCTGCGACTCGGGTTTTCGCCGTTTTACCCGCTGCCCGACGCCGCGCTGAAAGATATGGCGGCTTTCGGCCAGCATCCGATCGGCAACGGCCCCTACCGACTCGCCGACCAGCCGGGCAACCCCGCGTGGCAGCACAACGTCAAGCTCGACCTGGTGACCAACCCCGGCTATCACGGCAACCGGATGCCGCAGAACAAAGGGCTGCGGTTCGTCTTCTACGCCAACCTCGACACCGCCTACGCCGACCTACTGTCGAGCAATCTCGATGTGCTGGACACCATTCCGCCCAGCGTGCTGCCCGTCTACCGCCGAGACCTCGGCGACCGAGCGGTGAGCGCGCCCGCCGCGGCCAACCAGAGCCTGGACACGCCGCTGCGCCTGCCGCACTTCTCCGGCGAGGAGGGCCGACTGCGCCGTCTCGCCCTCTCCGCGGCGGTCAACCGCGACCAGATCTGCCGCAAGATCTTCTCCGGCGCACGCACGCCGGCCCGCGAGTTCACGGCCAGTTCGCTGCCCGGATTCAACCCCGGTATCGAAGGCAACGATGCGCTGAACTTCAACCCCGACCGCGCGCG
>CBAAAS010000553.1:0-2708 GCA_964658855.1 uncultured Mycobacterium sp. | reverse complement strand
CGCGGTCAGCCCCGCCATCGACGCGGTGTTGATGATGTGCCCGTGGCCCTGGCGCAGCATCACCGGGTAAGCGGCGGTCACGCCGTGCACGACACCGCGGATGTTGACGTCGATGATCGCGTTCCATTGCTCCAGCGTCAGAAGTTCGGTGTCTCCGCCCCAAACGATTCCGGCGTTGTTGAACATCAGGTCGAGCCGTCCGGCGCGCGCGACCACGGCGTCGACGGCGGACTTGACCGCGGCCGGATCGGTGACGTCGAGGGTGCCCGATGTCGCCGTGCCCGGCCCGGAAAGGCTCTCGGCGGTGCGGGCCGCGGCCTCCCCGTCGACGTCGGTGCAGACGACGTCAGCGCCTGCGGCGACCAGCGCCCGGCACAGCGCCGCGCCGATGCCCGAGCCCGCGCCCGTGACGATCGCTTGCTTACCGGTGAAATTCACTGTGTCGCAAGCTTCATCACGTGGCTCATCAGGTCGGGGTAACGCTTCATGTGGGCGCCGCCGTTGAGGTCGAGCACCTCACCGGTCAGCCACGGTGCCTTGCACAGAAACAGCACCGCGTCGGCGATGTCCTCGGGGGTGCCTGCCCGGCCCAGCGGGGTGTTCTCGACGTACTCGTCGACGACACCGGGGATCTGGGTGGCCGGCTCCGTCAGCGGGGTGTGCACGAATCCGGGCGCGACCGCGTTGACCCGAATGCCTTGCGGCGCAAGCTCGAGCGCGGCGACCTGGGTCAACATCGACAGCCCGGCCTTGGCGGCGCAGTAGGCACTCATCGCCGCGGCCGGCTGGCGGCCGTTGAGCGAGCTGATCGACACCAGCGCGCCACCGTCGCGTAAGTGCGGTGCGCCGTGCTTGATCACCAGGAAGCTGCCGGTGAGGCAGACGTCGACGACCGCACGGAAATCCTCGACGGGTAACTCGGTAATCAGCCCGAGCGAGCTGAAGCCGGCGGTGTTGACCACGATGTCGAGCGAACCGGCGCCGTCGAACAGCGCCCGTACCGAGTCTTCGTCGGTGACGTCGACCGTCGCGGAGCTGTGTGGATCGCCGAGTTCGGTTGCCACCGAACGTGCTCCGTCGGCGTTGCGGTCTGCGACGACCACCCGGCAGTCATCGGCCGCCAGCGCATGCGCGACCGCTCTGCCGATACCCGAAGCGCCGCCGACAACGACGGCGTTGCGGTTGGTCACGTGTGGGACCCCTCACTGGAATTAGGCCATTTGGCATGGATGACGCCCCACGGGTCGGCGTAGCGGCCGGGGTCGTGGTGATACGGCGAGCGCCGTTGAAGCAGGGCACGGGCCAGCGGCGCGATCACCCGCGCCGGGTGCCGCCGCCACCCCATCCGCATTGCGGTCTCGGCAAGCAACTGCGGCCACGAAATCCGCTGAAAATCCAGAGCTTTCGCGGACCTTGTGGTGTCCATCCAGTCGGTGCCGAACCAGTCGGCGTCGCTGTCCGGGTTGCCTCTGCGCCCGGCGGGTATACCGCCGACCATTCCCATCGCCGCGGCCATCGACGGTCCGATGTCGCCCTGGACCAACCGGTGCGAGTCGTCGCCCCCGATCAGCAGTGTCTCGCCGACAACCGGCGCGGTGGTCGCGGCGATGAAGGCGCGCGCGACGTCGCGCACATCGACGGTCTGGATCCGGCCGTCGATGGGCAGCGACGCTTCGAAGTAGAGCATGTCCAACGCGAGGCCGAGCTGCGGCTCTGCGGTGAGTACGCCGCCCAGCCGCAACACCACCCACTCCAACGCGGACGCGCGCACCAAATTCTCCGCCTCCACCTTGTGGGTGCCGTAGACGTCCGATGGCCGCAGTGGGGTGTCGGCGGTGAGCAGGTCACTGGTGCGGTGCGGGTTGCGGGCGCCGTAGGCGGCGATGCTGGACGCCTGGACGAACCGGGGGGGATTCGGCAGGGCAGCGGCGGCGTCGAGCAGCAGCCCCGTTGCGTCGACATTGACCCGACGGGCCAGGTCCGGCCGGGCGTAGCAGACCGGCGGGATGATCGCGGCAAGGTGGATGATCGCCGTCGGCGAAACATCCTGTAGCAGTGCGGAAACCGAATCGGGGTCGGTGAGGTCGGCCCAGCGCACCTCGGTCGACGGCATCGACTCGGCGGCTTTGCGGTTGGCCGGAACGTCGAGGTCGGTCGCGACGACGTGCGGACCCTCGACCATCAGTTGTCGCACGGTTTCCGAGCCGACGAGCCCGAACGCTCCGGTGACCAGGACAGTCTGGCGCATGGCGCATTACGCTACACGCCGACGCGGAAGCTCCCGGTCATTCGGCGACGGCCGGCGCGACGATGACCACCGGTGCGGGGCTGGCGGCGGCTTTCATCTGGTCGAACAACTCGGTGTAATACGGCAGGCACTCGACCATTGCCTGTTCGGTGGTGAACAGCGGCCGGTAGCCGAGGTCGCGGGTGGCCTTGGCGACCGAGAAATAATTGTCCAGGTACAGCCGCTCGACGGCCAGCGGCTCCAGCAGGGGCTGGGGGATTCCGAACCTGAAGTGCAGCCGCTGCCAGCCCAGCATCGCCGCGCGCACCGCGGCGCCGGAGATACGCAGCCGCGGCAGACGCTCGCCACATGCCGTGATCACCGGGCGGGTGAACTCGAACATGTTCACCGGCTCGGCGTCGTTGATGAAATACGCCTGACCCGGCGCGGTTCCGCCTGGCACCAGGTGTTGGGCGGCCAG
>CBAAAS010000552.1:0-2714 GCA_964658855.1 uncultured Mycobacterium sp. | reverse complement strand
GTTGGCGACCATCACCCATTCGTAGCCGTCGACGAAGCAGCGTTGAAACCAGTCGGTCACGGCGGCAGGGTTCCAGCCGCGCTGCAGTGCGTAATTCGACAACACCATCAGCCGCGGAATGTGGTGCACCCAGCCGTGATCGCGAACCTGGGCGAGTACGTCCTTCAGGCAGTGCGCGTCGACGGCGTCGGCGTCCAACTCGGCGAACCACTTCGGGACGCGGGCGTGAGCGTCCAGCGCGTTACGCCGGCGGTAGCCCTTGCCGAAATGCCAATAGACATGCCAGATGTAGTCGCGCCAGCCGATCAACTGCCGGATGTAACCTTCCACGCTCGCAATCGGTGCTTTGCCCGATCGGTAAGCATCCTCGGCCGCGTAGGCGCAGTCCAACGGGTCGAGCAGACCAAGGTTCATCGGCGCCGACAAAAGGCTGTGCGCCATGGCTTGATCGCCGCTGAGCATTGCGTCTTCGTGAGGGCCGAAGTACGGCAGACGATCTCGCACGAAGACCTTGAGAGCTTTTTGCGCTTCGGCCGCGGTAACGGCAAACTCGCGCGGGCCGTCACGGCCGACGAAAGCCACCTCGCCGTCGCGCTCCCAACGGTCCAGATCCGCCCGAACCTGCTCGTCGATCTCGTCTTCGTCGGGCCGCCAGGGTGCCTTGATCCCGAGATCGCCGCCGGCGGGCGCAGGCTCGCGATTTTCGGCGTCGAAATTCCATCGACCCTCGGCTGGTTGGTTACCGTCCATCAACAGGTCGAACCGCCGCCGCGCATCACGGTAGAAGTTCTCCAGCTTGAGCGTCCGGTGGCCCTCGGCCCACTCACCGAATGTTTCGCGGTCGGTGCAGAATCCGCGGGCCGGCAAGACGGTGACGTCCGGTATCGATCGGACAAATTGATCGGCGGCCCATGAGGTGGGCTGGCAGACGCTGATCGGTTCGTCGAGTCGATCAAGCGCCTCCCCGTAGGTGCGCGTCTGCAGGAACCTCGCCTGGTCACCGAGTTCGGCCGCGCGATGCCGCAACGCCGACAGCACCAGGTGTGCCTTGCGGCGATGAAAGCGGCGTCGGGTGAATGCCGCCTGCGACTCGATCAACAGGACCGGCTGACCGGGTTCGTCCAGGAAATGCGGCCCGAGCTGGTCGGCGAAGCACCAGCGGCGGGTGTCAGAACTCATGGTGTGTGCCATACCCTTGCTGCAGAATCCGAATCACTATCCGGGCCCAGCATGGATCGAGGAGCGCGATGGCCGACGCCGTGTCAGCACTGGGTGCGGAGAAGTTCGTGTCTCTGACGACCTTCAAGAAGGACGGCGGCGCCGTCGCATCGCCGATGTGGATCGGCCATGACGGCGATCACCTTTTCTTCTGGACGCCGGTCGATAGTTGGAAGGCCAAGCGGGCCAAGAACAATCCCCGAGTCACGCTGGTGCCGTGTAGCCGTGGCGGCAAGGTCCGCGAGGGCGCTACTGCGGTCGAGGGGGTCGCGGAGGTGATCGCTGAGCCCGCGACCGTTGAGCGGCTGGCCGGGGTGATCCGCCGCAAATACGGCATCGAGTTCGTCATCGTGACATTCATCGAGCGCATTCTGGCGCGTGGAAAGAAACCTCGTCTGATATTGCGGATCGCACTGCCTAGCTGATCTGACCGCTGGACTCTCGAATGTCGAACCCCTCGAGCGAGCCTGCTGTCCGCCACGCATCCAGCAGATCGGCGTATTCGGTAGGGCTGCCGAAGAAGAAGCTGTCCCGGTTCAGCCGCTCGGTCGCCTGGCCTTCGCGGTTGTAATACCCAGGCGTGCACGATTCCCGTCGCCCGGCGATGACGCTGGAACGCTCGACGACGGTGTCGACCCAAGCGGCTTCGGCGTCCGCGGTGGCCTCCACTTCGGTGGCGTCATGCTGTAGCGCCCACGCGATCACCCAGGCGATGTGGCGGGATTGCGTGTCGATGAGGTACGGGAAATTCACCGTGAAGCCCGACTGGGCGATGCTTTCGATGAAGCAGTTCGGAAAACCGTTGACATGCAAGCCGTGCAGCGTGCGGACGCCGTCAGCCCACTTGTCGGTGAGTGTCAGCCCGTCGCGGCCGACGATATCGAAGCCGGTGCGCTGCGAGTAGCTGGTCCCGACTTCGAACCCGGTAGCGAAAATCAAGCAGTCCAAGGGGTATTCGACCCCGGCAACGACGACGCCCTCAGCCGTGATCTGCTCGACGCCGAGTCCGTGGGTGTCGACCAGGGTGACGTTGTCGCGGTTGAAGGCTTGTAGATATTCGTCGTGGAAGCATGGTCGTTTGCAGTAGTACCCGTACCAGGGTTTGAGCGCCTCGGCAGTCGCGGCGTCGGTGACGACGGCTTCGACGCGGGTCCGGATCTCCTCCATCTTGGCGAAGTCGGCCATTTCGGCGGCGTTCGGGCCGCCCTTGTTGACGATCGGCATTTTCTTGGTGAGGCTGGTCCACGCGTCATCGACCAGATCTTCGTCGGATGATCCTCCGGCAGTGAGGATTTGGAAGTTCTCGATCCTTCGCCGTTGCCATCCCGGCTCCAGTGCTGCGGCCCAGTCTGGTTCGGTCGGACGATTGGCCCGCACGTCGACCGTCGAAGGGGTGCGCTGGAAGACGAACAGTTGCCCGGCCGCCTCGGCGAGCCTCGGTACACACTGGATGGCCGTTGCGCCGGTGCCGACGATTCCGACCCGCTTGTCGGACA
>CBAAAS010000551.1:0-2715 GCA_964658855.1 uncultured Mycobacterium sp. | reverse complement strand
CCAGCGCCGCGTCGATCAATCTGAACTTCATGCCGATGAGCCACGTCATGGGCCGCGGCACCCTCTACGGGACGCTCGGCAACGGCGGCACGGCCTACTTCGCCGCCAAGAGCGACCTGTCGACGCTGCTGGAGGACCTGCGCCTGGTGCGGCCGACCGAACTCAACTTCGTGCCGCGCATCTGGGAGATGTTGTACGGGGAGTACCAGGGCGAAGTCGCTCGACGCACCGATGAGGGCGTCGACCGTCAGACCGCCCAATCCCAGGTGCTGGCAGAGCAGCGCGACGAGCTTCTCGGTGGGCGCTACATCTTCGCGATGACCGGCTCGGCACCGATCTCCCCCGAGCTGCGGAACTGGGTCGAGTCCGGGCTGGAGATTCATCTCGTGGATGGTTACGGGTCGACCGAGGCCGGCATGGTCCTGCTCGATGGCGAGATCCAGCGTCCGCCGGTGCTCGACTACAAGCTGGTCGACGTCCCGGATCTCGGCTACTTCGCCACCGACCGGCCGCACCCCCGGGGCGAGCTGCTGCTCAAGACCCCGAACATGTTCCCCGGCTACTACAAGCGGGCCGAGACCACGGCAGGCGTGTTCGACGAGGACGGCTACTACCGCACTGGCGACGTCTTCGCCGAGACCTCCCCGGACCACTTGGTCTACGTCGACCGCCGCAACAACGTGCTGAAGCTGGCGCAGGGTGAGTTCGTCACGCTGGCCAAGCTGGAGGCCGAGTTCGGCAACAGCCCGCTGGTCCGACAGATCTACGTCTACGGCAACAGCGCGCAGCCCTACCTGCTGGCGGTTGTCGTGCCGACGGACGCGACCGCGTCCAAGTCAGCGATCGCCGAGTCACTGCAGGCCGTCGCCCGTCAGGCGAACCTGCAGTCCTACGAGGTGCCGCGTGACTTCATTGTCGAGACCACGCCGTTCACCTTGGAGAACGGGCTGCTGACCGGTATCCGCAAGTTGGCATGGCCGAAACTCAAGCAGCACTACGGCGAACGCCTCGAGCAGCTCTACGTCGACTTGTCCGAAGGACAGGCCAACGAACTGTCCGAGCTGCGGCGTACCGGTGCCGACGCCCCGGTGCTGGAAACCGTCAGCCGGGCCGCGGCGGCGATGCTCGGCGCGGCGAAGTCCGACCTGACGCCGGATGCACACTTCACCGACTTGGGCGGGGACTCGTTGTCCGCGTTGACATTCGGCAATCTGCTGCACGAGATCTTCGACTGCGACGTGCCGGTCGGCGTGATCGTCAGCCCGGCCAACGACCTGCAGGCCATCGCGTCCTACATCGAGGGTGAGCGACACGGCAGCAAACGACCCAGCTTCTCGTCGGTGCACGGACGTGACGCCGTCGAGGTGCACGCCAGTGAGCTGACACTGGACAAGTTCATCGACGAGGCCACGTTGGCCGCCGCGCCTGAGCTGCCTGGCCCTGCCACCGAGGTGCGCACCGTACTGCTGACCGGCGCAACCGGTTTCCTGGGCCGCTACCTGGCTCTGGAATGGCTGGAGCGGATGGACCTGGTCGACGGCAAAGTCATTGCGCTGGTTCGTGCCAAGTCCGATGAAGATGCACGCGCCCGGCTGGACAAGACGTTCGACAGCGGCGACCCGAAGCTGTTGGAGCACTACCAGAGTCTGGCTTCCGACCACCTCGAGGTGATCGCGGGCGACAAAGGCGAGGCAAACCTCGGCTTGGATGACGCGACCTGGCAGCGGCTGGCCGACACCGTCGACCTAATCGTCGACCCGGCGGCTCTGGTCAACCACGTGTTGCCGTACAGCGAGCTGTTCGGCCCCAACGCGGTAGGCACCGCCGAGCTGCTGCGGATCGCGCTGACCAGCAAGCTGAAGGCCTTCACCTACGTCTCGACGATCGGTGTGGGAGACCAGATTCAGCCCGGCACGTTCGTCGAGGATGCCGACGTCCGGGAAATGAGTGCCACCCGCCAGATCAACGACGGCTACGCCAACGGCTATGGCAACAGCAAGTGGGCCGGCGAAGTGTTGCTGCGCGAGGCCAACGACCTCTGCGGGCTGCCGGTCGCGGTGTTCCGCTGCGACATGATCCTGGCCGACACCACCTACGCGGGACAGCTGAACCTGCCGGACATGTTCACCCGTCAGATGCTCAGCCTGGTCGCGACCGGTATCGCGCCCGGCTCGTTCTACGAGCTCGACGCGGAAGGCAACCGGCAACGTGCCCACTACGACGGGCTGCCAGTGGAATTCGTCGCCGAGTCGATCTCGAGCCTTGGCGCCCAAGTGGTGGATGGCTTCCAGACCTACCACGTGATGAACCCGTACGACGACGGCATCGGCTTCGACGAGTACGTCGACTGGCTGATCGACGCCGGGTACTCGATCCGGCGGGTCGGCGACTACGGCACCTGGCTGCAACGGTTCGAGATGACGCTGCGGGCCCTGCCCGAGCGCCAGCGCCAGTACTCGTTGCTGCCGCTGCTGCACAACTACCAGAAGCCGCAGGCACCGCTCAACGGGTCGATGGCTCCGACAGACCGGTTCCGCGCCGCGGTGCAAGAGGCGAAAATCGGTCCCGATAAAGACATTCCGCATGTCTCGCAGCCGGTGATCGTCAAGTACATCACCGATCTGCAGTTGCTCGGACTGCTCTGATCCCTGCTCGAAACTTCAAGCCTGGGTCGTGGATGTTCTTGATCCACGACCCAGGCTTATGTTTGGCGAC
>CBAAAS010000550.1:0-2717 GCA_964658855.1 uncultured Mycobacterium sp. | reverse complement strand
TTGGGGAACGCCTCGAATGCCTCGATGCTGACGATCCGGTCGACCGGCTCGTCGAACTCTTCCCACCCGCGCAGCAGCACGCGTCGCGAGCGAGGGCTGTCGACCTGATCGAGAATCTGCTGGCCCAGGGCGTGCTGGTTCTTGCTCAGGGTCAAACCGACGACGTTCACGTCGTGCTTCTCGACGGCGCGCTTCATCATCGCGGCCCAGCCGCAGCCGACATCGAGCAACGTCATTCCGGGCTTCAGGTCCAGCTTGCCCAGCGCGAGATCGATCTTGGCGATCTGCGCCTCTTCGAGCGTCATGTCATCGCGCTCGTAGTACGCGCAGCTGTAGGTGCGCGTCGGGTCCTGGAACAGGCCGAAGAATTCGTTGGAGGTGTCGTAATGAGCCTGGACGTCCTCGTAGGCCGGCCGCAAATTCGACGACCCCTCCGACCCGCTGTCCGTCATCTGAGATGGGCCTTTCGCAGAAATCTCGTTCAGGTCGTTAGGTTCTGCTGTTGCGAACGATCTGTTATAACGCACTTTTCCCGATTCGGCTACGCGGGCGATTTTTCGCAGGTGTATTGGCAAACGTCGGTGTATCCCTGGCGGAACAAGTCGGCGCAACCTTCCAAATACTTCAGGAAGCGCTCGTACACCTCCACGGAGGTGATCGCGATTGCCTCGTCCTTCTTGGACTCCAGGTTGCTGGCCCAAGTGTCCAGCGTGCGCGCATAGTGCGGGCGCAGCGGCTGTTTCAGCGTCACCGAATATCCGGCCTTCTCCGCGCTGTCCTCGACCTGCGCGCTCAGCGGCAGGCGACCGCCGGGGTAGATCTCGTCCATGATGAATTTGATGAACCGCACCCGCGACATCGTCAAAGGCAGCTTCCGCGCTTTGATCTCTTCGTCACTCGGAATGATGATCGTGTGCAGCATCATCACGCCGTCGTCGGGCATCAAGTTGAACGTCTTTTTGAAGTAGTCGTCGTACTTGTTGAAGCCGAAGTGTTCGAAAGCGCCGATGGACACCACGCGGTCAACCGGCTCGTTGAAGTCTTCCCACGGCTGTAGGCGCACTTCCATGTCGCGCTTGGTGTCGATGTGCGGGAACCGGTTCTGCTCGATGTGCTGCTTCTGGTTCTCCGAGAGCGTCAGGCCGATGACGTTGACGTCGTACTTCTCGACCGCGCGCTGGATGGTGGAGCCCCAACCGCAGCCGATGTCCAGCAGGGTCATGCCGGGCTTGAGGCCGAGCTTTCCCAGCGACAAGTCGACCTTGGCCAACTGCGCCTGCTCGAGCGTGTAGTCGTCCTTCTCGAAGTACGCACAGCTGTACGTCTGGGACGGGTCCTGCCACAGCGCGAAGAAGTCGTTGGAGATGTCGTAGTGGAACTGGACTTCTTTCTTGTCCGAGCCACGAGTCTGCGATGCAGACTTCGACAACCACTGGGACTGAGCACTGGGCGTTGCGCTTGAGGTATCTGACACCATTTGTCCTGAACAATCGGATTGGATGAGCATCTGAGAGCGTGCCGGTCGCTTGACACTGGGGTAGAGGCTACGCCCTACCCGCGGGAAGCAACGTTAACCGCTGGCGCAAGTCTAATGCGGCAGAGGCTTCTTCCAAAAATCGGAACCGCGGCGCGCGGGCTAGTAGGAGTAGAACCCCTTGCCGGATTTCTTACCGAGCTGGCCGGCCTCGACCATGCGCTGCAGCAACGGCGGCGGCGCGTAGTGCGCGTCCTTGAGCTCGTCGTACATTGCCTCGGCGATCAACTTCATCGTGTCGAGCCCGATCAGGTCGGAAAGCCGCAGCGGGCCCATCGGATGCGACAGCCCGGCGACGACCGCGGTGTCGACGTCTTCCACCGACGCGACGCCGGACTCGACCATCCGGATCGCCGACAACAGGTAGGGCACCAGGAGTGCATTGACGACAAAGCCGGAACGGTCGCCACAGCGAACCACCTTCTTGCCGAGCACCTCGCTTGCAAAATGCCCGACGCGCGCCACCGCGTCGTCGTTAGTGACGAGCGTGCTGATCAACTCGACGAGCGGTAGTACAGGTACCGGATTGAAGAAGTGCAGACCGAGCACTCGGCCCGGATTCTTGGTCGCCGCAGCGATTTTCATGATCGGGATGCTCGAAGTGTTGGACGCGAGCACAGCTTCGGGGTCGGTGATGATCTCGTCGAGCTCGGCGAAGAGCTTCGCCTTCACGGCTTCGTTCTCGACGATCGCCTCGATGGTCAGTTGGCGGTCGGCGAGGTCGGACAGCTTGCTGGTGTAGCGCAGTCGCGCCAGCGTCGCGTCGCGCGCGTCGGCGGGCAGCTTGCCCTTGCTGACGGCCCGTTCGAGTGATGACTCGATCCGGGCCTTGCCCGCGGCGGCGAGCTCCTCGGTGGGCTCGAAGACCACCACGTCGGCTCCGGCCTTCGCCGATACCTCCGCGATCCCCGCACCCATCTGCCCGGCGCCGATAACGCCAACGCGCTCAATCGCAGTGCTCACTGTCGGAAATATCCTCTCGATATGCGTCAGGCCCCGCCCAGGGTTTCCGGGCGGGGCCTGCGCTGTCAAGCCGATTGCTTGTGGCTACGGCCTGGTCTTAGTGCGGCCTACTGGCCGATCCTGCGGCCATGAGGCCGCGCATCGTCAGTGAAATTGGCCCTCTTCGGTGGAGCCGGCCAGAGCGGTCGTCGACGAGGTCGGGTCCACCGTGGTGGCGATC
>CBAAAS010000549.1:0-2721 GCA_964658855.1 uncultured Mycobacterium sp. | reverse complement strand
TCGCTTCGTGGATCACCACCGGCACCCGGCGGCTGCGTCTCGTTGTGCCACGGGCGGCCAGGTACGCGGGCAGCGCCACGTAGCCACCGAATCCGATGACCACGTCGGCGTCGACTTTGTCCAGAACGGCACGGGTTTGCCGGACCGCGCGCAGCACCCTGGGCGGTAGGCGGGCCAGGTCACCGGTGGGCTTGCGCGGCAGCGGCACCGGGGTGATCAGCTCGAGTTGATAACCACGCTCGGGAACCAGACTGGTCTCCAGGCCACGTGCGGTGCCCAGCGCGGTGATGCGGACGGTGGGATCCAGTGCGACCAGTGCATCGGCCACGGCCATCGCGGGCTCAATATGGCCGGCCGTGCCGCCGCCCGCGAGCACCACCGACAACGACGAATCCCCGGTTGGCCCTGTGGCCGATGACCCCGTGACCGAGTCGCTCACCCGTAGCGCTGACCTTCCAGTGCTTGACGGCCGCGCGCTTGACGCTGGCCGGTGGACCGCTGCCCGCCTACATGATGCCCTGCCCGGACCGCCCGCCGATCCGTGGCAGGCGGTCTCGCGGGCCGTGCGGCGGATTGTTTGCGCGGTGGCTTGCTCGGCTGCTGCTTGCCGCGCAACCGGTCGCGCAGCGCCTCGACCCGGGTCGGCGCGTACGGCTCCGGCAACGGCAGTCGCAGGATGCGGGTCATCCGGTCATCGCGTCCGGCCCGCAGCGCGGCGACCGCCTCGGGTTCGTGCCTCGCCGCGTTTGCCATCATGCCGATCATTAAAAGTGTTGTGGCCGTTGATGTTCCACCAGCAGAGATCAGCGGCAGCTGAATCCCGGTGACGGGTAGCAGTCCGATCACGTAACCGACGTTGATGAAGGACTGACCGATCACCCACAAGGTGGTGGTGGCGGTCAGCAGCCGCAGGAACGGGTCGGCCGAGCGCCGAGCGATACGCATGCCGGTGTAGGCGAACAGACCGAACAATGCGAGCAGGCCCAGCGCACCGACCAGGCCGAGCTCCTCGCCGATGATCGCGAAGATGAAGTCGTTGTGGGCGTTGGGCAGGTAGTTCCACTTCGCGGTGCCCTGACCGAGACCGTCGCCGAAAATACCGCCGTTGGCCAGCGCAAACTTGGCCTGACGCGCCTGATACCCGGAGTCCTGCGGATCCTGACCCGGGTCCAGCCACGACCGCACCCGGTCGGAGCGGTAACCGGCCGATACCGCCAGCACGCCTGCCGCGACGATCGCGGCGCCCAGCGAGCTCAGGAAAACCCGCAGCGGCAGACCGACGTACCAGAACAGTCCGAGCAGGATGATGCTCATCGACACCGTCTGACCAAGGTCGGGCTGCGCGAGGATGAGGGCCAGCGCGATGACTGCCGCCGGTACCAGCGGGATCAGCATCTCCCGCAGCGAAGCCCGCTCCATGCGTCGCGCCGCCAGCAGGTGCGCACCCCAGATGGCCAACGCGATCTTCGTCAGCTCGGAGGGCTGCATCGAGAAGCCGGCGACCACGAACCACCCGCGGGATCCGTTGGCTTCCTTGCCGATTCCCGGGATCAGAACCAGGACCAGCATGACGATGGTCACGGCGAAGCCGGTGAACGCCATCCGCCGCATGAACCGCACCGGCAACCGCAGCGCCAGGTAGCAGGCGAACAACCCGACGATCGTCCACAACACCTGGCGGCCGAAGATCGTCCACGCCGACCCGTCGTCGTCGTAGGAACGGACCCCCGACGCCGACAGCACCATCGTCAGGCCAAGGGTGGTCAACAGCGCCGCCACCGCGATGATCAGGTGAAAGGACGTCATCGGCCGGCCCAGCCAGGCACCGAACCGGGTCCGGGATTCGCCGGTGATCACGGTCGTCGCTTTGGCGGGCTTGGCGTCGGCGGCTTCCGTCGCGTCGGCCTCCGTCGACTGGTCACCCTCGGTTCCCCGGCGCAACAGCCGGGTCAGCGTGATCTTCACCCGCTGCTACCGACGGTTGGCGCGGACCGCGGCCGCGAACGCGTCGCCGCGGTCGCCGTAGCCGGTGAACTGGTCAAACGAAGCGCCGGCCGGTGCCAGCAGCACCGCGTCACCGGGGCCGGCGAGGTCTCGCGCGGCGTCCACCGCAGCGTTCATGACGCGAGTGCCGACAGTCTCATCGGAGGAGGGAACCACGTGTGTCACATAAGTAACAGGAGACTCAGCAGTCGCATGCATAGCAATATCCTCGCCTGCCACAACCTGTACGACGGGCACATCCGGTGCGTGTCGCGATAACGCCTCGGCAACCAATGCCCGATCCCGGCCGATCAACACCGCTCCGACCAGCCTCGACGCCACTCTTTGCACGGTCTGGTCCACCGATGCGCCCTTGAGTAGCCCGCCGGCTATCCACACCACCCGCGGGTAGGCCAGCAGCGACGCCTCGGCCGCGTGCGGGTTGGTCGCCTTGGAGTCGTCGACGTAGCTGATCTGCTCGATAACGGCGACGAGCTCGGCGCGGTGGCGGCCCACCCGGAAGGACGACAGTGCCGACGCGATCGCCGCTTGGGACACCCCGATGCTGCGGGCCAGCGCCGCGGCGGCCAGGGCGTCGAGCACGCCTACCGGGCCGGGCACCGGGATGGACGACACCGGAGCCAGCGCCGCGTTGTCGGCGAATGCCCTGTCGATCAGCGCACCGTCGCCTACGCCGAGTTCGCCGGCCGCAGGTTCGCCGAGCCGGAAACCCACCTT
>CBAAAS010000548.1:0-2725 GCA_964658855.1 uncultured Mycobacterium sp. | reverse complement strand
CAGTCGACGATGCCCCAGGCTCCCAGGTAGGCGTTGGCCGTCAGCGGCTTGCCAAGGCCCAGCTCCTCGGCGCGGGGCGAGAGGTCGTCACCGTCGACGTGGGCCACCTGGACCGGCACGCCCAGGCGCTGGGCCAGCGCGCGCACCGCGTCGGCGAGTCCGGCGGGGTTGAGGCCGCCGGCGTTGGCGACGATGCGCACACCGCGGTCCTGTGCCAGACCCAGGCATTCCTCGAGCTGGGTCAGGAAGGTCTTGGCATAGCCGCGCTCGGGATGTTTCATCCGGTCGCGGCCAAGGATCAGCATGGTCAGCTCGGCCAGATAATCGCCGGTCAGGTAGTCCAGCTCACCCCCGGTCAGCATTTCGCGCATGGCGGAATGCCGATCTCCGTAGAACCCCGAGCAGTTTCCGATTCGAACCGGCGCCGCCACTCGTGTCCTCCCTCCATTGGGATGTACCAACCAACCGGTAGGTTAGCCGGTACCGGCGGTGCCACGTCAAGGCTGGATGCGAACTACACGGCCGATTTTTGTCCGCAGCAGGTCAGCCATTACTATTGTCCCCAGACGTCGCTGCCGAGGGTTTTTCGCGGCGACTCCCCTACCACCAGTAAGGCCTGATCATGGCTGTGCCAAAGCGGCGGATGTCGCGTTCGAACACCCGTAGCCGACGCGCGCAATGGAAGGCTGAGAAGCCAGAACTCGTTGGTGTGACGGTGGCGGGCAAGCTGCACAAGGTGCCGCGCCGGTTTCTGAAGGCGGCGCGCCTCGGTCTGATTGACCTGGACCGACGCTAACTTATTTGCCGTGAGCATTGTCTCTCGGCAATTTCGTCAGCATTTCGCGGCAGTCGGGTTTGCCGACCTCTCAGCGCGTTCTCAGGGGATTGGATAAAACTGGTGGCTGTGCGAATTCTTGTCGTTGACGACGACCGCGCTGTGCGCGAGTCCTTACGTCGGTCCCTGTCCTTCAATGGCTACTCGGTCGCGCTCGCCGAGGACGGCGTCGAGGCCCTGGAGATGATCACCGCCGACCGTCCCGACGGGCTCGTCCTCGACGTGATGATGCCCCGACTCGACGGCCTCGAGGTATGCCGGCAGTTGCGTAGTACCGGCGACGATCTGCCCATCCTGGTTCTGACCGCACGCGACACCATCTCCGAGCGGGTCGCCGGCCTCGACGCGGGCGCCGACGACTACCTGCCCAAGCCGTTCGCTCTGGAAGAACTTCTGGCGCGGATGCGGGCGCTACTGCGCCGCACGAGAATCGACGACTCGTCGGAGTCCGTGGCGATGGCATTCGCGGACCTGACACTTGATTCGGTGACTCGCGAAGTCACCCGTGGGCAACGTCAGATCAGCCTGACCCGCACCGAATTCGCTTTGCTGGAGATGTTGATCGCCAATCCGCGACGGGTATTGACGCGTAGCCGCATTCTCGAGGAGGTGTGGGGCTTTGATTTCCCCACATCGGGTAATGCGCTCGAGGTGTATGTCGGTTACCTGCGTCGCAAGACCGAGGCCAACGGCGAGTCGCGATTGATCCACACCGTTCGCGGTGTGGGTTACGTGCTTCGCGAAACTCCTCCCTGATGCGTCTGAAGTCCCTGCTCCGTCGGCGCAGCAGGGTTCCGCTGCGGACCAGTACGTCACTGTCACTGCGGTGGCGGGTGATGCTGCTGGCCATGTCGATGGTGGCCATGGTGGTCATCCTGATGGCCGTCGCGGTGTACGCCGTGATCTCCGCCGCGCTCTACAAGGACATCGACAACCAGCTGCAGAGCAGGGCACAACTGCTGATCGCCAGCGGGTCGTTGGCTGCCGATCCGGCGAAAGCCATTGAGGGAACGGCATATTCGGACGTCAATGCGATGCTGGTGACCCCTGGCCGGTCGATCTTCACTGCCAACCAGGAGGGCCAGACGCTGCCGGTCGGACAGCAGGAGAAAGCCGTCATCCGCGGCGACCTGTTCATGTCGCGACGCACCGCCGCCAATCAGCGGGTACTGGCCGTGCACTTGCCGAACGGCAGTTCACTGCTGATCTCCAAGAGCCTCGCGCCGACCGATGCGGTGATGACCAAGCTGCGCTGGGTGCTGCTCGTCGTCGGCGGGGTCGGCATGGCCGTGGCCGCGGTGGCCGGGGGCATGGTCACCCAGGCCGGCCTGCGACCGGTGGGCCGACTGACCGGTGCGGCCGAGCGGGTGGCGCGCACCGACGACTTGAGACCCATACCTGTCTACGGCAGCGACGAATTAGCAAGGCTCACTGAGGCTTTCAACATGATGCTGCGGGCTCTCGCTGAATCCCGGGAACGCCAGACCCGCCTGGTCGCCGACGCCGGTCACGAGCTGAGGACCCCGCTGACCTCGCTGCGCACCAACGTGGAACTACTGATGGCGTCGAGCGCACCCGGCGCGCCGCCGATACCCGAGCAGGAAATGGTCGACCTGCGCAGCGACGTGATCGGACAGATCGAGGAATTGTCCACGCTGGTGGGTGATTTGGTCGACCTCACCCGTGCGGATGCCGGCGAAGTGATTAATGAGCCGGTCGATATGAGTGAGGTCATCGAGCGGTCGTTGGAGCGAGTTCGCCGGCGTCGCATGGATGTCGACTTCGATGTCGAGGTCGCGCCCTGGGAGGTGTACGGCGACTCGGCAGGCCTGTCGCGGGCGGTGCTGAACCTGATGGACAACGCCGCCAAATGGAGCCCGTCGGGCGAGC
>CBAAAS010000547.1:0-2727 GCA_964658855.1 uncultured Mycobacterium sp. | reverse complement strand
AGATGGTCGGGCGGCTCCTCGACGATCTTGAGCAGCGCGTTGAACCCGGCCGTGGTGACCATGTGCGCCTCGTCGATGATGAACACCCGATAGCGCGACTGGGCCGGCGCGTAGAACGCGCGGTCGCGCAGCTCGCGGGTGTCGTCGACGCCACCGTGGCTGGCCGCGTCGAGTTCGACCACGTCGATGCTGCCGGGCCCGTTGGGAGCCAGCCCGACGCAGGAGTCGCAGACCCCGCAGGGCGTTGGCGTCGGCCCCTGCTCGCAGTTCAGCGAGCGGGCCAGGATGCGCGCCGAGGACGTCTTGCCGCACCCACGTGGGCCGGAGAACAGGTAAGCGTGGTTTATTCGGCCGGCGGTCAGCGCGGTCGACAGTGGCTCGGTGACGTGCTCCTGCCCCACCACTTCGGCGAAGGTCGCGGGGCGGTATTTGCGGTAGAGAGCCACGGTCAGCAAGGCTACTCAGCCGGGGTGACGATGCGAATCGGGACCGACGCCGCCTACGCGCGGTTCAGCAGCGATTCGCTGGCCGCCAGCAGGGTGCAGGTCGCCAACCCGTCGATCGCGTCACGCAGATCGGACTCGGGCGGGAACGTCGGCGCGATGCGAATGTTCTTGTCGTCCGGGTCTTTCCGGTACGGGAACGATGCGCCCGCCTCGGTGACCGCGATGCCGGCATCCTTCGCCAACGCGACCGTGCGCCGGGCTGTGCCGGGCAGCACGTCGAGGCTGATGAAGTACCCGCCCTCGGGTTCGTTCCAGGAGGCGATCTTGGACTCGCTCAGTCGCTGGTCGAGAATCTCCAGTGCCAACGCGAATTTCGGCGCCAGCAGTTGCTGATGACGCAGCATCTGCAGGCGCACACCATCGGCGTCGCCGAAGAAGCGCAGGTGCCGAAGCTGGTTGATCTTGTCGGGCCCGATCGACTTCTTGCCGGCGTACTGCAGGTACCAGGCGATGTTGCCCAGCGATCCGCCGAAGAAGCTGACGCCGGCACCGGCGAAGGTGATCTTCGACGTCGACGCGAAGACGTACGGCCGGTTGGGGTTGCCCGCGGCGGCGGCCAGGCCGAGCACATCGATCGGGCGGGGGAAATCCAGCGTCAGCGTGTGCACTGCGTAGGCGTTATCCCAAAAAAGACGGAAATCGCTTGCAGCCGTTTGCATTTGCACGAGTCGACGGACCGTCTCCCACGAGTAGCTCAGCCCGGTCGGGTTGGCGAACACCGGGACCGCCCATAACCCTTTGATGGCCGGGTCGACAGCGACCAGCTCTTCGATAGCGTCGACGTCCGGGCCGTCCTCGTGCATCGGGATCGGGATCATCTCGATGCCGAGTGTTTCGGTGATGGCGAAGTGCCGGTCGTAGCCGGGCACCGGGCACAAGAACTTGACTGCTGCCTCGTCTTTCCAGGGGCGAGGTGAATCCACGCCGCCGTAGAGCATCGAGAACACGATCACGTCGTGCATCAGCTCGAGGCTGGCGTTGTTGCCGGCGATCAAGTTCTGCACCGGGATGCCGAGCAGCTCGCCGAAGATGGCCCGTAGCTCGGGCAGACCGTGTTGTCCGCCGTAGTTGCGGGTGTCGGTGCCGTCGTCGTCTCGGTAGTCCGTGCCGGGCAGGCTCAACAGGGCGTTGGACAGATCGAGCTGCTCGCTGCAGGGCTTTCCCCGGGTGAGATCAAGAGCCAGCTTCTTGGATTGCAGCTCGGCGTAATCCTCTTGGTGGCGGGCGTGCAACGCCTCGAGGTCGGTACGGCCAAGGGAGCTGAACGAGCCGTACGACACCATCCGCCTTCCGACGATTCCACTACACATAGGGGACCCCGCGCACCCGCCAGAGCCCATTGACCCTTGCTGCCTTCCGGCCCTGGGGGAGTTCACAGGATGGACGCCGCGCGGGGTCCACCGAGAGTCTAGTACCCGAGCCGGAAGGGATCGCCCGAAGACCCTGACCTCGGGTTGGCTGCCCGGCCTCTCCTCAGGCCGTCCCGGCCCGCATCGTCGCCGAGCGGGTTTGACTGCCCGGCTCTCGGCTACCATGGCCGACGGAGGATTCGCCTAGTGGCCTATGGCGCTCGCCTGGAACGCGGGTTGGGTTAACGCCCTCGCGGGTTCAAATCCCGCATCCTCCGCACTTGGTCCGGGACGTGACCAGGCCTGATTGGTAGGGTCTGGTCGCTTCCGGATTACCAGCTCAAGGAGGAGCATGCGAGGCAGGGCCGCTATCTTCTGGCACGCGGCGCTCTCGGGCGTCGCCGGCGTCCTCTACTTCTTCTTCGTGTTGCCGCGCTGGCCCGAATTGATAGGTGACACCTCCCACGGCCTGGGCACCGTCGCCCGGATCGCCGCCGGTGTGCTCATTGCGCTGGCCGCTCTGCCCGTCGTGTTCACGCTGCTGGAGTTACGCAAGCCGGAGTTCGGCACGCCCGCCTTGGCGCTGACGCTGCGGACCTGGTCTGTGGTGGCCCACGTGACGGCCGGTGTGCTGATCGTCGGCACGGCGATCAGCGAGATCTGGTTGAGCCTGGACAGCGTGGGCCAGTGGTTGTTCGGCGTCTACGGCGCCGCGGCCGCCATCGCGCTGCTCGGCATCGCCGGGTTCCATCTCTCGTTTGTTGCTGAGTTGCCGCCTCCGCCGCCGAAACCGCTGAAGCCCAAGAAAGAAAAGAAGCAGCGCCGACGGCGCGGCAAGCAG
Organism: uncultured Mycobacterium sp.; assembly: GCA_964658855.1. Taxonomy (GTDB): domain Bacteria; phylum Actinomycetota; class Actinomycetes; order Mycobacteriales; family Mycobacteriaceae; genus Mycobacterium. The sequence continues at coordinate 31 of CBAAAS010000547.1, read as the reverse complement.
GACGACGATGCCGACGACGCGGTGGCTGATG
>CBAAAS010000546.1:0-2746 GCA_964658855.1 uncultured Mycobacterium sp. | reverse complement strand
ATCTCCCGCAAGCGCTGCGAGTGAGACGTTTGGGATCACCGGCATCGGTGTATCCCTCCCGGACAGCGCCAAGTCAGTTGCGCTGAAAATTTCCGAAATTCACTGGCCCGCCGTCGGCTTCGGGCTGAATTCTGCGTGTTTCAAGAAGGGTTCTTCATGTCGAATCGAAATACTGTTGTCCGGTCTATGCATGACCTCGGTGCCGCGGCGTGGTTTGGTGGCGCTCTGATGGGTGCGGTCGGTGTCAACGGCGCCGCTGCTTCCGTTCGCGATTCGCGGGACCGCGCCCGGGTCGCCGCTGTTGGCTGGGCGAAGTGGAGTCCGGTCAACGCCGCTGCGATCGCCGCACACCTGGTTGGCGGCGCATCGATCCTGTATTCCAATCGCCGACGGGCCAAGCACCAGTCCGGCGTCACGGCAAACACGGTCACCAAGATCCTCGCGACGGGTGCCGCACTGGGCGCCACCGCATACAGCGGGGCACTCGGCGCCAAGACCGCGCAGGGCGACGGCCGGGCCGCGCACGGGGCAACCGAACCGTCGTCGGAAACACCTGACGACGTCGCCAGCGCACAGCGTCAACTGCGCTATCTCCAGTGGGTGCTTCCCGTGCTGACCGGCACCGTGGTCGTTCTCGGTGCGCAGCAAGGAGAGCAGCAACGTCCTCGGGAGATTCTGACCGGGTTCGGCAACAAGCTGGCCGGGCGTGCACGCAGTAAGGCGCCCTCCCTGTCTGCCGCGTAACAGTCATTGCTGCAGCAGAGCCTCATCGAATGGGGTTCTGCTGCAGCGTCTTGCGAAAATTGATCCAAGAATCACGCCAGGTCGCTATCTTCTGACCATGACGGTCGACAGCGCTCGTGCTGGCACCCTGACCCGCGGTCAAACCGTGTTCATGGTTGCCGCACTGGTGTTGTCGGTTGTCTCATTCATGCTCAACGCCACGATGCTGTCGCCGGCGATCCGCGACATCAATACCCATCTGGGGCCCAACGCATTTGGCCCGATATCCAGTTATTTCTACCTTGCCGGCGCGATCGGCAATGTGGTGCTGATCCGGTGGAGCGATTACATCGGTCGCAAACGGGTTTTGATCGGCGTGCTGGTGCTGCTGTGCGTCGGCACGTTGTTGTGCGTCGTCGCGACCTCGCTGCCGCTGATGGTCACGGGCCGCGTCATGCAAGGTGCCTCCAACGTCACCTTCGGCCTGTCGTATCTGATCATGCGGGAACGCCTGACCGCAGCGGTGTTTGGCATCTGCTGCGGCGTGCTGTCGGCGGTCAACGGCGGAGTGGCCGGGACCGACGCACTGCTCGCCGGTTATCTCGTCGACCACTTCGGTTATCGCTCGATCTTCGAGCTGACCATGGTGATCGGTCTGCTCGCCGTCGCGCTCGGCTGGAAAGCGCTGCCCGCAGACGAAATTGATCATTCCGACTCGCGCCGGATGGACTGGGTTGGGGCGGTCCTGATCGCGGTAGTCGTCGCAGGGATCAATCTGTGTCTCGGGAACGGTGAAAACCAGGGCTGGACGTCGACTTTCGTGCTCGGCTGCCTCGTCGCCGCGGTTGTCGCTTTCGTGGCTTTCGTCGTGGTCGAAAACCGGGTGGCAGAGCCGCTGGTGCACATCGACCAACTGCGTTCGCGCTACGCCTGGCCGCTGATCGTGGTCACCATTCTGTGCTTCTCGTCGTTCATGGTGGTGCTCAGCTTCATCATTCCGTCTCTGGCGCAGAATCGTTCGGTCGGATTCAATGCGAACGGGATGAGGACGGCGCTGCTGTTCATCACTCCTTCGGCACTGGTGCAACTGATTGTGGCTCCGCTGATCGGGCGGCTTGCGGTGCGGATCGGTTTCGTGACGGTGCTGCGGGCAGGGATTATCGCCGCGCTAGCCGTGGTCTCTCTTCTCGCGGCGTTCGGACTCGACCGGAATATGGTTATCCTGTTGATGTTCGGCTTCGGGGCGGCGATGGGCGTCACCCTGACGCCGCTGGCCGCACTCGGTGTGGTCCAGGCGCCCGAAGATGAACCAGGGTCATTACCGGGGATTTGCAACGCGGCGTTCGGTATCGGCGGTTCGCTCGGATTCACCTGGGCGGGAACCATTGTCGGTGAGGGAACCCGGTCGTCGTATCAGTCTGCGCTGTGGGTCGCGGTCGCCATCGGCGCTGTCGCGCTGGTGACGAGCCTGATCCTGAAGCCACGACCGAGCGACGTGACGACGTGATATCGCATGTGGTTCCATTTCGAAAAAAGGTGAGGGCCCAAGACAGCGCATAGCAGCCAGGGTTCATGCTGGTATCCGTGACACGACACGAGATCACCGAACAAATCGTGGTCGCCCGGCTGGCCAAGGGGTTGACCTGGCAGGAGTTGGCCGACGCGGTCGACCGTCCGGTCGTATGGACCACCGCAGCACTACTCGGCCAGCATCCGATCCCGCCTGAGATCGGCAAAGTGCTCGTCGAAAAGCTGGGGCTCGACGAGTCGGCAACAGCAATCCTGGCTGCCGTGCCATACCGCGGCGGCCTCCCGACCGCTGTGCCCACCGACCCGACGATCTACCGCTTTTACGAAGCCCTGCAGGTCTACGGGCCGGCCCTGAAAGAACTCATTCACGAGGGCTTCGGCGACGGCATCATGAGCGCGATCAACTTCAGCGTCGACATCCAGAAGAAGCCGCACCCATCCGGCGACCGCGTCGTCGTCACCTTCGACGGGAAATTCCTGCCCTACGACTGGG
>CBAAAS010000545.1:0-2765 GCA_964658855.1 uncultured Mycobacterium sp. | reverse complement strand
CGCCGTCTTCCCAGTGCCGGATGTGGTGGGCGTGCAGACCACGGGTGGCGCTACAGCCAGGAACCACGCACATGCGGTCGCGATACTCCAGCGCGCGACGAAGCCGCCGGCTGATCAGGCGGGTCGCCCGGCCGGCACCAATGGGCTCGCCGTGACGTTCGAACCAAACCTCACACGTGGCATCACACGTCAGGTATCGACGTTCGGCGTCGGTGAGCAGCGGACCCAGATGCAGGGCGGCAACGCGCTGCTCAACGTCGACATGCATCACCACGGTGGTGTGCTGCGCGTGTGGGCGTCGCGCTGCATCGGCGTCCCAGCCAGCCTCGATGAGGCGCATAAACGCCTCGCCGGTGGTTGGCAACGGGGGTCGCTGATCCGGGTCGCCCGCGCCATTGCCGTGATCGAGCTTCCACTCGGCGATCAGCGCGTCAAGGTGAGACGCCAGCGCAGCGTTGAACTTAGCGGCGTCATGGTGTTCAAGTGTGATCCGGTAGCAGCTGCCCTGCTCGGTAGTAGTCGTGGTGATCGAGCGCACGGGTTCTTGCCGACGTTCGGGTTCGGGTCGCGGTTCCATCCTGACCGCGGTGCGTAGTTGATTGACCGACGCGCAGGCCGCCAGCTGCGCGTAGTGATTATCGGAGCCCTGGCCTGCCCGCGCCGCGATAACGCCGACCTGATCCAGCGACAGTCGGCCCTCTCGCATGCCTTGGGTGCAGCGGGGAAACTCCTGCAGCCGACCGGCAATGGTGGTGATCGTGTGGGCGTTTGCCGGCGAGCAGCCCATCTTCCAGGCCACCAATGCGGGCACCGACCGCGCTCCGGTAGCACCCCACAGTTGGTCGCGATCGATTTCGGCGACGATCTCAACGATGCGCCCATCGATTGCGTTGCGCTGACCGGTCAATTCCGCCAGCTCCTCGAACAACACGTCAAGACGCTCGCGAGGACTGACCAGCACGGCGCCAGCGGATGCGATCGGAGACATGACGTCATCATCGCAGCCACCTCCGACAAATTTCGGGCGCCCGATCGCCGATGTTGGCCGAGGGTAGCGTTGGCGCGATGGCAGGACCAGACAACGAGCACCTGGCAGCGATGCGCAAGGAGTACGGCTCCAAGGAACGTGACGGCAGCCCCGACCTCGACGTCGACTGGCTCGACGACGGTTGGCTTGCGTTGTTGCGCAAGTGGATCGATGAGGCTGAGCACGGTGGCGTCGCCGAACCCAACGCGATGGTGTTGGCCACCGTGGAGTCGGGACGCCCGGTCAGCCGGTCGGTGCTGTGCAAGGGCGTCGACGAAGACGGCATCGTCTTCTTCTCGAACTACGACTCGGCCAAAGGCGAACAGCTGGCTCAGACGCCATACGCCTCGGCGACCTTCCCGTGGTACCTGCTGAACAGGCAGTTTCATATCCGCGGACCGGTCACCAAAGTCGATCCGCAGGCCACTGAGAACTACTGGACCAACCGGCCGCGCGGCTCACAGTTGGGCGCGTGGGCGTCACACCAGTCCGCGCCGATCGCGTCGCGCGACGCGCTGGTCGATCAGCTGGCTGAGGTGACGGCTCGCTTCACCGACCATGAGCAGGTGCCGGTACCGCCGAACTGGGGTGGCTACCGCATCGCACCCGCGGAAATTGAGTTCTGGCAAGGTCGAGAAGATCGGCTGCACAACCGGATTCGCGTTGTGGGCGGGCGCGTCGAACGCCTGCAACCCTGAGTATGCCGAGGCTTTTCGCCGACACTGCTCCGCTGCGAAACGCCGATTTCCGTCGGCTGTGGACGTCGGGAATCGTCACCGTCATCGGCGCCAACCTGACCATTTTCGCGGTCCCGGTCCAGATCTACGCACTCACCCAGAACTCCGGCTACGTGGGTCTGTCCGGGTTGTTCGCACTGGTGCCGCTGATCGTGTTCGGCCTGCTCGGCGGCGCCTGGGCCGACGCGATGGATCGCCGCTTGCTGTTGATCGTCGCTTCCTGCGGGCTGGCGGTGGCCTCGGCGCTGCTGTGGCTGCAGTCCGCGCTGTCGCTGAACAACGTCTGGGTGGTGCTGATCCTGCTGTCCGTACAGCAGGTGTTCTACGCGGTGAACGCACCGGCGCGCTCGGCCGCCATCCCGCGGATGCTGCCCGGCGACCAATTGCCCGCGGCCAACTCGCTGAACATGACCGTCATGCAGTTCGGCGCGATCGTCGGGCCGCTGCTGGCGGGTGTGCTGCTCAACTGGGTCGACCTGTCCACGCTCTATTTGATCGACACCATCACCACGGTCGCGCCGATCTGGGCGACCTTCCGGCTGGCGCCGATGCCGGTCTTGGCTCGGGGCTTGGAACAAGGTGACGGCGCGGACCGCCGGGGTCAGTGGGGCATCGCCGCTGTGCTGGACGGGTTTCGCTATCTGGCCGGCAACACCGTGGTGCTGATGTCGTTCGTGGTCGACCTCATCGCCATGATCCTGGGCATGCCGCGGGCGCTGTTCCCGCAGATGGCCCACCAGAGTTTCGGCGGGCCGGTCACCGGCGGTGCCACGATGGCTCTGCTGGCAGCGGCCATGTCAGTGGGCGCAGTCGCCGGTGGGGTGTTCTCCGGGTGGCTGCCGCGGGTGCGGCGTCAGGGCCTGGCGGTCTTCGTCGCGATCGTGGTGTGGGGCCTGGCGATGGTCGGCTTCGGTTTGGCCGCCGGCGCAGCCCACGGCCGTGCCGGTCCGCCGCTGTGGGCGGCGCTCGGCTTCCTGGCGCTCGGTGGGGCGGCCGACCTG
>CBAAAS010000544.1:0-2771 GCA_964658855.1 uncultured Mycobacterium sp. | reverse complement strand
GATCAAGCCACCGCCGGCAGGCCCGGCGCCGCATCCCGCCGCACCGGTGGAAGAACCGGTTGTCCGCCAGCCGGCCGCCGCGCAGGCACCGGTCGAGGTTCACGCGGTCGCGCCGGTTGCGCCACCCTTGCCGCCACCTCCGGTAGCGCCTCCGCCGCCGGAGGAGCCACCCAACCCGCACCCGCTACTCACCAAGCTGCTCGAACGACTGCACGGCCAAGCGCCCGACCAGCAGCCGCCGCCCCCGCCACCCGGGGCGCCGACACCGTAATCGTCAGGACGCGGCAGCGTTAATCCGCGAATTGCCTGACTATTTCGGCGGCCGCGGTTAACGCGCTGAGATGCTCGTCGACCGACTCCAGTCCGGCGTTCATGGTGTTGACCGATGCATGCGAGGCGCCCGCGTCCGCCCAACTCCGCAGACCTCCGGCAAGGTCATCGCTATTCCCGTTCCAGGAAACCTGGCCCTGCATGCCGATCAGAGTCGGATCCCGGCCGGCGTCCGTTGCGGCTTGCGCCACCTGTTGGCGCGCCAGCTCGAGTTTGGGTCCCGGCGCCACCATCGGAAACCAACCGTCACCGAGTCGGCCGGCCCGCCGCAACGCGCGCGGTGATGACGCCCCGAACCACACCGGAATCGGCCGCTGGATCGGCAACGGCGCCAGCCCCGCGCCCGTCACCCGGTGATAGTCGCCGTCGTAGGAGACGCTCGGCTCGGTCCACAGCTTGCGCATCAACGCAACCTGCTCGTCGCAGCGCTTACCTCGCGTCGAAAAGTCTTCTCCCAGCGCCTCGTACTCGACCGCGTTCCAGCCGAGGCCAACACCCAGGCGCAGCCGGCCGCCGCTGAGTAAGTCAACCTCCGCCGCCTGTTTGGCGACCAGCACGGTCTGCCGTTGCGGCAGGATCAGGACGCCGGTCACGAACTCCACAGTGGTCGTCACAGCCGCGAGGTAGCCGAATGTCACCAGGGGCTCGTGGAAGGTGTTGTGCATGTCGTAGGGACCGTTCCAGTCGGTGTGCACCGCGGTATCGGCACCGACGACGTGGTCGTAGGCGAGCAGGTGCGCGTAGCCCAGCCCCTCGACATGCTCGGCGTAGGCACGGACAGCACCCGCGTCTGCCCCAATCTCGGTCTGCGGGAACACCACTCCGATCCGCATCATCGATCCCCTTCGGTCCCGTGCGTCAGCGTTTACTTGGTGCGCTTCGCGGTGAACGACACCATGACATCGTCAGCAACTCTCAGCGCGCCCAGCAGCTGCGAGTACGGCTTGATGCCGAAGTCGGACTGCCGGACGGCGGTCTCGCTGGACAGCCACCAGTTCTTTCCCTGGTCGTCGGTGCGCAGGTCGACAACCTGCTCCCGGGACGTTGCCTGGATCGTGAGCGTCCCGGTCAACCGGAAGCCTTCGTCAGTCTTGTCAATAGCGTTGGCTTCGAACGTGATCCGCGGATAGCGCTTGGTGCCGAGCGATCGCGCCGCGTTGCTGCGCACCAGAATCTTCTCCGGCCCCGACAGGGGAGTGATGCCGCCCTCGCCGCGGACGACTTCCAGCGAACCGACCTCGACGATCAACTCCGCGCTCACTGGCTTGTCGCCGTCCCAATGGGTCGTTGCTCGCCATTGCCGCATCGCAAGGGTCAGCCGATGGCCCATCGCGGCGGCCGGGCCGGCGACACCGGTTCGGATCAGCAGGTCACCGTCGGAGCTGTCGAGGCTCCATTCCGCGATGCGTGCGTCTCGTGTCAAACCGTCAACACTGTGCGGTAGTGAGCCCGGCCTTCTTCCAACGCGGCATAGCCTTCGGCGGCCTTCGCCAGCGGCAGTTCCTCGATCCACGCCCGCACACCGGTCTGCACCGCGAACTGCATCGTGTCTTCGATCTCGCTGGCGGTCCCGGACGGATGGCCAACGATGCTGAGCCCAGGCGTAATCAGTTGCAGTGGGCTGATCGGCAGCGGCTCGGGCGTGACACCGATCGTGATGAGCTCGCCGAAGGGGAGTAACCCGCCGACGGTGGCTGCCATCGCCTTCGAGGCTCCGGCGGTGCCCAGCACCACCGCGACCCCGCCGAGGTCATTGAGCGCTTCGGCAACGTCGCCGTCGGTGGCGTCGACGTAGTGATGCGCACCGAGTTCGAGCGCATCCTCTTTCTTGGCGGTGCCGCGGTTGATCGCGATGGTCTCGAAACCCATTGCCCGGGCGAACTGGATCCCCAGGTGGCCGAGGCCACCGACACCGAGAATCGCGACCCGGTCGCCGGGCAGCGCCTTGGTGTGCCGCAGCGCGTTGTAGGTCGTCACACCCGCACAGCCCATCGGTGCAGCTTCGGCGTCGGAAAGCTCCGAGGGAATGCGAGCCAACGCGGTGGCCGGCACGGTCGCGGACTCCGCATAGCCGCCCGGGTAGTGCCAGCTCGGAACCTTGCCATTCAAACAGGTGATGAACTGGCCCTTGCGGCACTGTGCGCAGTGGTTGCAGTTGCCGCCGAACCAGCCGACGGCAACCCGATCGCCGACGGCGAATTCCTCGACACCCGGCCCGGTTTCGGCGATCGTGCCCGCTATCTCGTGTCCCAGGGTCAGTGGCCACGACAGGCCCGGGAAGTCACCGGCGACGAAGTGAGCGTCGGTGCCGCAGATGCCGCAGGCCTTGACGCTGATCCGCACTTCGCCGTGGCCCGGTGACGTTGTCTCGACATCGGCGAGCTCCAGCGGTGCGCCCGCGGACTTGACCTGAACTGCTTTATGTGACGACATAGCCGTAG
>CBAAAS010000543.1:0-2773 GCA_964658855.1 uncultured Mycobacterium sp. | reverse complement strand
GTTGTGGATCACGTCACCGATGGCCTGATCGCTTTCGGCCAGCCGCTGGGTCAGTTGTGCGGTCTGGTCCAGGATGTCGTTGATCGTTCCGCCTTCGCCCTGGAAGACGGTGATGATCGACGACGCGATGGTGTTGACCTTCTGCGGATCCAGCGCCCGGAACAACGGCTTGAACCCTCCGATGAGCGCGTCGAGGTCCAGTGCGGGCTGGGTTCGCGACAACGGGATGAATCCGCCTGGCGGAAGGGATTTTTCAGAGTTCTCACCAGACCCGCGACTGATTTCGAGGTATCGGTTGCCGATCAGGTCTTGGTAGCGGATCTGTGCGGTGGTCGACTGATAGAGCTGCACCGAGCGGTCGACTGAGAAGTCGACCCGGATCCGCTTGTCGCCGTCGACCAGATCGACCTTCTTGACCTTTCCCACTTCCACCCCGGAGGCACGAACGAACTGCCCCTCACGCAGACCACTGGCGTTGCTGAATTCGGCGGAATAGTCGTTGGTGCGGTCGAAGCGAATTTGACCGAACACCACGACGATGACTGCGGTGAAGAACAATTGGACGGAGACGACTGCAGCGAGCCGCGCGACGGTGCCTTTGAGGCTCATGGGTTGATCGTGTACTCCCCGTACTGGCGGCCCCACACGTATTCGTTGGCCAGCGGCTGTCCGAGCTCGAAGTGGTTGTAGGGCGCAATGCTGTTACCGGAGTCCATCACCAGATACGGCGCCGGCCACAGATCGCGGGTGATCGGTTGCCAGCAACCAGGTTTGCCGTAGGGCCCGCCTCGCCCGTTGACCCTGGGCAGGTTATCGGGATAGACGTAGGGATTTTCCGATCCGGTGATCGACACCCCGAGCTGCGCCGCGTAGTGGTTGCCGCTCTCCAGCTTGGCGACTTTGGGCGCGACGTCGGCGAAATTGCGGATGGTGCAGAACGCCTGCGGGCTGTACGTGTCGAGCAGGTGCGCGGTCGGCTTCAGGTCGGCGGCCAGGCGCTCCAGGAACGGCTGGGCGCGGGTGAAGACGTCGTTTGCGTTGTTGGCGAACCCGATTGCCGCCAGCAGGGCCGCGTCGAGTTCAGCTTGGTGATGGTTGAGCGTGCGGGCCGTCGTCACAGCATTCTCGATCGCGTCGAAGAGATCCGGTGCAGCCTTGGCATAGATGTCGCCGAGCGCCGCAAGCTGGTGGATATCGTGACGAAGCAACGGCATCCGCGGGTTCACGTGGTCGAGGATCTTGTTGCCGTTGACGATCGACTGCCCGAACTTCTCGCCCAGCCCGGTCAGCGCCTGCGCCGCGGCGCCGAGCGTGAGGTTCACCTTCACCGGGTCGACGTTGTCGGCAAGCTCGACGAGCGTCTCGAACACGGTGTTGAACTCCGTGGTGACCGACGTCGCGTCGATCACCGATGTCGTGGTGATCCGCTGCGATGTAGGGTCTTTCGGTGAGGTCAGCGACACGTATTTGTTGCCGAAGACGGTAGTCGCCTGAATCTTCGCGATGACGTTGCTCGGGATGAGGTCGACGTACTCCGGGTCGACGTCGAGGGTGAAACGCGCCGCCGGCTTACCGCGGTGCTCGATCTCGGAGATACCCGCCACCCGGCCGATGCTGACACCGTTGTAGGTGACCTTCGAGCCCCGATCCATCACCAGGCCCGCTCGAGCGGCGAGCATGGTCAGCTTGGTCTTGGGCGTGAAGTCGCCGCGAAACTGGCTGTAGATCAAGGCCAGTAGCACCGCGCAGGTCAGGAACAGTCCCAGGGCCGCCGCGGTGTCCGGCCAAGTCCGGGATTGTCGTTCCTTGCGAGTCGCCATCGGCTACACCGTGAGGTTGAAGTTCGGGTCGACGCCGTAGAGCGCGAGCGAAGTCAGCAGTACGACGATGACTGTGGACACCAGCGAGAAGCGCATCGACCGCCCGACCGCCTCGCCCACACCGACCGGCCCGCCACTCGCGGTGTAGCCGTAGTAGCAGTGGGTGATCATCACGATCACCGCCATCACGATGACTTCCCCGCCGGACCAGAACACGTCCTCGGTGCGCAGGAAGGTGCGGAAGTAGTGCTCGTAGGTGCCGGCCGACTGCCCGTAGAACAGCGTGGTGACCACCTGTCCGGACAGAAACGACATCACCAGGGCCATCGCGTAGAGCGGGACGACCACCACCAGGCCGGCCACCAGCCGGGTCGACGCCAGGAACGCCACCGACTTGATGCCCATTACCTCGAGTGCGTCGATCTCCTCGCTGATCCGCATCGCCCCCAGCTCCGCGGTCGCACCCGCGCCGACCGTCGCCGCCAGCGCGACCCCGGTCACCACCGCGGTGACGACCCGGACGTTGGCCAATGCGGCGAAGAAGCCGGTGAATGCCTCGACGCCGATGTTGCCCAACGACGCGAATCCCTGGATGGCGATCAGCGACCCGCCGGACAGCGTCACGAAGCCGACGATCGCCGCGGTCCCGCCGACGACGGCCATCGCTCCGGTGCCCATGCCGATCTGGGCGATCAGCCGCAGTGTCTCCCGGCGATAGCGGCGCAAAGCCCAGCCGGTAGACCAGGCGCTGTTGACTGAGAACCTGGTGAGTTGGCCGGCCTTGTTGATCCCCCGGATGGCCCCGCCGCCATAATGATTGACCCCGGCGACCGCGCGCGGGAAGCGCGCGCGAACAACGGCCGCGGTCGACATCTCAGCGCCCCGTCCCGAACCGGACGCCGATGGTGGTCAGCACGACGTTGACCGCGAACAGCGCGAGCACGCACAGCACC
>CBAAAS010000542.1:0-2777 GCA_964658855.1 uncultured Mycobacterium sp. | reverse complement strand
GTTCATCCTGGCCGGCGCCAACCGGGCGGCCGACGTCGCGTTGCCGCTGCCCAACCGACTGCTCGCGACGGCGCCGCTGGTGCGCCTCGGTGAGATGGCCTACTCGCTGTATCTGTGGCACTGGCCGCTGCTGATCTTCTGGCTCGCCTACAGCGGCCACGCGCACGCCAACGTCGTGGAGGGCACCGCGGTACTGCTGATCTCTGGCGTGCTGGCGTACCTGACCAACCGGTACATCGAAGAACCGTTGCGACAGCGCAAGCCCGCCAATGCCGCACCCGAGACCACGGTGGTGGTGCCGTGGCGCACGCGGCTGCGCCGACCCACGATGGTGCTGGGATCGGTGGTCGGGTTGTTGGGCGTGACGCTCACCGCGACGGCATTCACCTGGCGCGAGCACGTCAACGTCGAACGTGCCAGCGGCAAAGAACTCAGTGCCCTGAGTTCCAGCGACTATCCCGGGGCCCGCGCACTGATCAAGCACATGCGGGTGCCCCGGCTGCGCATGCGACCGACGGTGCTGGAAGCCCAGACCGACTACCCGCCGTCCACCCGCGACGGCTGCATCAGTGATTTCAAGAACACCGACGTGATCAAGTGCAGCTACGGCGACCCGAACGCCACGAGGACCGTCGCGCTGGCCGGTGGCTCGCACGCCGAGCACTGGCTGACCGCGCTGGATCTACTCGGCCACCGACAGCACTTCAAGGTCACTACCTACTTGAAGATGGGCTGCGCGCTGTCGACCGAGACCATGCCACGGGTGATGGGCAACAACGACCCGTACCCCGAGTGTCGTGACTGGGTATCCAAGGCGATGGCGGCAGTCGTCGCCGACCACCCGGACTTCGTGTTCACCACGTCGACACGGCCCTGGAACATCAAGCCCGGAGACGTGATGCCGGGCACCTATGTCGGGATCTGGCAAACGTTCTCTGACAACAACATCTCGATTCTGGCCATGCGAGACACCCCGTGGCTGGTGAAAGACGGGCAGCCGTTCAACCCGTCGGACTGCCTGGCCAAAGGCGGTGACGCGGTGTCATGCGGCATCAAGCGCTCCGATGTGCTCGCCGACCGCAATCCCACCCTCGACTGGGTCGAGCAGTTCCCGATGCTCAAGCCGCTGGACATGAGCGACGCGGTCTGCCGCGCCGACTTCTGCCCGGCGGTGGAGGGAAACGTGTTGGTATATCACGACGCTCATCACCTGTCGGCCACGTACATGCGCACTATGACCAATGAGCTGGGCCGCCAGCTAGGGCCTGCCACCGGCTGGTGGTAGTCGGGCGAGCCGATCCACGCGCCACTAAGGTCGAGTGATGCCCGCGTCAGACTCGACCAGTGACGCCCCCGCGGCTCCGCCCGCGCTGGCCACCGTGTGGCCGGGGTCCAGCTACCCGTTAGGCGCCAACTTCGACGGCACCGGCACCAACTTCGCGCTGTTCTCCGAAATCGCCCAGAAGGTCGAGTTGTGTCTGATCGACGAGGACGGTGAGGAATCGCGCATTCGGCTCGACGAGGTCGACGGCTACGTCTGGCACGCCTACCTACCCGACGTCACCCCGGGACAGCGCTACGGCTTTCGGGTGGACGGTCCGTTCGACCCGACCGCGGGCCATCGCTGCGACCCGAGCAAGCTCTTGCTCGACCCGTACGGCAAATGCTTCGACGGCGAATTCAAATTCACCCAGGCCCTGTTCTCCTACGACTTGGACGTCGCAGCCGAGGATCCCGCCGAGACCGGCACGCCGCCCCGCGTCGACTCGTTGGGGAAGACCATGACCAGCGTGGTGATCAATCCGTACTTCGACTGGGGCAATGATCACGCGCCCCGAACGCCGTACCACGAGACGGTGATCTACGAGGCACACGTCAAGGGGATGACCCAGAACCACCCGGCCATCCCCGAAGCGCTGCGCGGTACCTATGCCGGCTTGAGTCACCCGGCAGTCATCGATCACCTGAAGGCGTTGAACGTCACCGCGATCGAACTGATGCCGGTGCATCAGTTCATGCACGATCACCGTCTGGTGGACCTCGGTCTGCGAAATTATTGGGGCTACAACACGTTCGGATTCTTCGCCCCGCACAACCAGTACGCCGCTAACCGGCGCGCCCGCGGAGCGGTGACCGAGTTCAAGTCGATGGTCCGGGCATTTCACCAGCAGGGCATCGAAGTGATCCTCGACGTGGTCTACAACCACACCGCCGAAGGCAACCATCTCGGTCCCACGATCAATTTCCGCGGCATCGACAACGCCGCCTATTACCGCCTCCTCGACGAGGATCTCAGTCTCTACAAAGACTTCACCGGCACCGGCAACAGCCTCAACGCCCGTCACCCGCACACCCTGCAGCTGATCATGGACTCGCTGCGGTACTGGGTGACCGAGATGCACGTCGACGGCTTCCGCTTCGACCTTGCCTCGACCTTGGCCCGCGAGTTTTATGACGTCGACCGGTTGAGCGCGTTTTTCGATCTGGTGCAACAGGATCCGGTGGTCAGCCAGGTGAAGTTGATCGCCGAGCCGTGGGATATCGGCGAGGGCGGCTACCAGGTCGGCAACTTCCCGGGTTTGTGGACCGAGTGGAACGGGAAGTATCGCGACACTATGCGTGACTACTGGCGGGGTGAGCCCGCGACACTGGGCGAGTTCGCGTCCCGGCTGACCGGGTCGTCGGATCTCTACGAGGCGACCAGCCGCCGGCCTGGGGCCAGCATCAACTTCGTCACCGCGCACGATGGATTCACCCTCAACGACCTCGTCTCCTAC
>CBAAAS010000541.1:0-2800 GCA_964658855.1 uncultured Mycobacterium sp. | reverse complement strand
TCGACCGAGGCCAACCCCGCATCAACACCTTCCACCACCCCGAAAAACTCCTGCGGGCCGACGACGACGAGGCGCCCTAACTGTGTGCGCTGGGACAGTAGACGCTGATGGCGTCGAGCAAAAATGGCCGGACCTGAGTGTCCGTCAGACCTTGAGCGACCAGCTTGGCGGCAAGCTGGCGCAGAGAGGTACTGAACGGGCTGGGCAGCGGGCCGAAGCGCAGCGCGGGCTGTTGGTCGCGAGAAAGGTTGTCGATCTGACACCGCTCATGGGCGAGGGCAATCAGCTGATCCGGTGGGCCGGCGGTGATCCCGTCTTTCGACAGCAACCCAAGAAACTGGTCGTCCTGCGAGTCAGCGTGGGCGACTGCCCCCGTGACGAGCACTGCTGCGACGACGGTGGCAAGCCGGGCCAGCGAGTTGACGACCATGGCTAAGGGTTACACCGATGTCGACGGAACGCGACCCGGACCACCCGTAGAAGCTGCTACAAGACAGGCTCAGTGCGGCCGTCAGGACCGATCGCCTTCGGTGTCGTCAAAGAACTTCCAGTCCCCATCGGTTTCGACTTCCATCCGCCAGCCGAGTTCGGAGTTGTCGGCCTTGGAGTCGACGAACCAGGCGTGCGCGTCTTCGGCACTGGAGATGTCCTTGGTGTCGACGATGTCGCCGTGTGGATCGAGTACTCGGTAGGTAGCCATCTACGGGGGTTACCCGCTGCGGGCGTGCCGAATCGCGTTACTCGCCAGTGAACTTCGGCGGGCGCTTGGCGAAGGTCGCCGAGATGCCCTCAGTCAGGTCCTTCGACGGCAGGAACGCTGCGTTCCACGCCGCCACATAGCGCAGGCTCGCCGACACCTGCGAAAACCGTTGCTGGTCAAGGACATCCTTGACGCCGCGCACTGTCAGCGGCGGGTTGTCGGCGATCTCGGCGGCGGTCGCGTGTGCAGCCTGCAGGCTGGCGTCCGGATCGGCGAACACGTCGTTGACCAACCCGATCTTCTCGGCGCGGGCTGCGTCGATGTTTTTGCCGGTCAGCGCAAGCTCACGCAGGTGTCCGTCGGACAGGATCAGCGGCAGTCGAGCCAGGCTGCCCATGTCGGCGACCATCGCGAGCTTGACCTCACGCACCGAGAACTTGGCGTCCGCGCTGGCGTATCTGACATCGACCGCGGAGATCAGGTCGACGCCGCCGCCGATGCACCAACCATGCACTGACGCGATCGTCGGCGTACGACAGTTGGCGACCGCGTTGATCGCTTCCTGCATGCGCAGCACCTCGAGGTGGAAGTCGGCGCGGGGTCGGGCCGACTCGCCGCCTGCCAGCACTGGGGCAAGCGTCGCGCCCATCGCCGGCACGTCCAAGCCGTAGCTGAAGTTGTTGCCTGAGCCGGTGAGGACGATGGCCCGCACCTCGTAATCGGCGTCCAGCGCGGCGAAGAGTTCCGGCAGCTCCGACCAGAATGCCGGCCCCAATGCATTGCCCTTGCCGGGCCCGATCAATGTCACCTGCGCGACGTGATCCTTGTGCTCAACGGTGACTGACTCGTATGGCTCACCCATGGCGGAACCGTACCGTGTACTGCATGCCTTCCGACCTACGCCCCGGACCTGATTCGCCTCCCGCTGACGAGCTCCGTGCCGCCGAAGCCTCGCTGGGAGTGCTGCAGCACATCGTGCATCCGATCTCGCGCGACGACCTGTCCAAGCCGACGACCAGCGGCGAATTCGACGTGGCCCAATTGACCGATCACCTGGTGGAAACGATCACCTCGGTCGGCGAGGCGCTGGGCGCCGACCTACCGCCGCGCGACGCCGACGACACCGTCGAGCGCCAGCTCATCGCCGTCGGCCGGCCCACCCTGGATGCCTTCCATGCGCGACATGGCTTGGACGGCACCGTCACCTGGCGCGACAACGATGTGCCGGTGCGGATCTTGGCGAGCGTTCTGGCATTCGGTTTGCTGGTGCACGGATGGGACTACGCCGTGGGTATCGGCCACCCGGCCGAGGTGCCTGATTCGTTGGCGAACTACGTGCTGGACTTGGCCCAGAAGCTCATCACGCCCGAACGCCGCGCGAACGGAGAGTTCGGCGATCCTGTCGAGGTCGACGAGCATGCGCCGGCCATCGACCGGCTGGTGGCCTTCACCGGCCGCGATCCGGCGGCTGCGGCCGGCAAGAGTTAGACGCGTTCGAGGTAGAAGTAGAAGTAGCGGCCTACGCCGTCTTGGACGTCGATCACGCCCTTGCCGTTCATGATTCCCACTACCGCGCGGTCGTCGACCTGCTTGAAGTGGTCGTGCACCGGTTGGCCGTCGTAGACCATCGTGGCGGTGATTTCGCCGCGGAATTCCTCGAGCCACAGGCTCGCTTCGCCCTTGCCCATCTTGACGTTGGAGAAGCGGTTGCCGTCGTCGTCCAGGCAGACCAGCGGCTGGGCGTCGGCGGGGGAGTTGAACGTCTTGCCGAACCAGCGCATCTTCTCCAGCTGACCGTTCATCTGGTGGCCGGTGACGAACTCGCCGCCCTTCCACTCGCCGAGCATGCCGTCGACGGTGGCCGGTGGCAGGCTCGCCCAGTAGTCGTCCAGTTCGGCGTCCTCGATCGGCGCGGTGCGTTCCTTGAACTCAGTGAACTTCTTGTGCGCCAACGTCTCGGTCATGCCTTCTCCTCGTTTCAACGGTCCGGTTCCTCCGCGGGCCGTCGCTCGGCCCGCATCGTCGCCGGTGGCTAGATCCAGTCCACAGCGAACTTCAGCAGGGCGTCGTTCTCCTCCGGCGCACCGATCGTCACCCGGA
>CBAAAS010000540.1:0-2807 GCA_964658855.1 uncultured Mycobacterium sp. | reverse complement strand
GGGATCTTCACGCCGTACTTGTCTTCGGTCTGCACGGCGATCTCCACCATCGACAGCGAGTCGATGTCCAGGTCGTCGACGAACGACTTCTCCGGGGTGATCTCCGACGGCTCGATACCGGTGACCTCTTCGATGATCTCGGCGATACCGGCGATGATTTCCTGCTGGCTGACGGACACGTTGTGTTTCCCTTCGTAATGTGTTGAGTACTGCTTGTTGACGTGATTTATGCGGTTGTAATAGCGGACGGACTTGCTGATATGGCCTGGGGGCCAACTTTTTTGGGGGTTACAGCTCTCCCAAACCGTCCAGGTCTGCGGGGGTCTTGACGGCACGCGTCGGTGTCCCGCGGAGTTCACGCTTGGCGA
Organism: uncultured Mycobacterium sp.; assembly: GCA_964658855.1. GTDB lineage: Bacteria > Actinomycetota > Actinomycetes > Mycobacteriales > Mycobacteriaceae > Mycobacterium. The sequence goes on along the minus strand of CBAAAS010000540.1, from coordinate 2,439 downwards.
TGCCGGATAGAGCTCCCGCCGGTGGGAACTCGACAATCGCCGTCACACTGCGCTGACGCAGCGTCTCGGAGCACAGATCCCAGCGCACTGGCCGGGTCAGTTGTGCGACAAGCTTTTCCATCGCGTCGGCGGCCGAGGTCACCGGCTGGCCGTCGCGGTTCGACAGCAGAGCGGCGGTCGGCTCGGAGGTCGCGACATTCTGCGCCGCCGCGGCGTAGCCATCCAGGGCCGAGGCCATGAACTCGGTGTGGAAGGCGCCGGCGACGCCCAACGCGCGCACCCGGGCCTTCTCCGGTGGGTCTTCGGCGAGCTTGTCCAGCGCGCTCAGTCGGCCCGCGGCGACGATCTGACCGGCTGCGTTGCGGTTGGCCGCGACCAGGTCGAGTTGTTCGAGCCGCGCCAGCACCTCGGCCTCATCGCCGCCGAGAACCGCCGACATTCCGGTCGGCTCGTTGGCGCAGGCTTTGGCCATCTCCGCACCGCGGGTGGCGGCCAGTGCGACGGCGTCGTCGGCGGAGAGCACCCCGGCGATCGCGTACGCGGCGATTTCACCGACCGAGTGGCCGGCAACGACGCGTTCTTCATCGGCGAGCAGGCCGCGTGTCGTCAGCTCCTGATACGCGAGCAGCGTGGCGGCGACAATCAACGGCTGGGCGATCGCGGTGTTGGTGATTTCCTCGGTCGAGGCGGTGGTGCCCAGCCGGGCGAGGTCCAGCCCGCTGGCTGCCGACCACGACGACAGACGGTCTGCGGCGCCGGGCAGTTCCAGCCACGGCGACAGCATCCCCTCGGTCTGCGACCCTTGTCCGGGCGCCAGCAATGCAATCACGTTATTAAGGGAACACTGTGAAGACGTCTTTGTGCGGTGTAACAGATTATGAACCTTGTCTTATGTTTTTGTGGAAACTCCACAAAACAGCACGCGATGCGACGTGTTCGATATCGCGCCGCGATCTGTTATCCGGCTTCGGCGGCATCAGGCGGCGCGATCAGCGTCTTCTCCCTCGATGGCGTGACGGGCGTCACGATCTTGCTCGCAGCGCTGTACTGCTGAGCCTGGTAGGTGAGGTGGCCGACGGTTGCTGCCACCCGTAGGACGTATGCGTCGCGTGGAAGGGTCGGATCGCGGCCGGTGAAGTCGGCGATCCGCCGCAGTCGATAGCGCACCGTATTTGGATGAACAAACAATTTGCGGGCACACGACTCGATCGCCCCGCCGCAGTCGAGATAGGCGTCCAGCGTCTCGGTGAGGGTGGGGCCGGCGTCGGCGAGCGGCCGCATCACATCGGTGTGCAACGCCGCGACGGCCGACGCGTCGCCCATCAGAGCCCGCTCGGGTAGGAGTTCGCGCGCCAGGACCGGCCGCGGTGCACCCCGCCAACCGGTCACGGCGTTCATGCCGGAGATGGCCTCGCTGGCGCTGTGGTAGGCCGCCGTCAGCATCGGCGCCGTCGGGCCGATCACCACGGGTCCGTCGGAGAAGGCGTCCAGCAGGGCGCCATAGACCTTCTCGGTCTGGGTCAATTGTCCGGACACGATGGCCACCAGGTATGTGCCGTGCACGTCGGTGAGTGCGGCGCGGCCGTGCCGGGCCGCAATGTCCCGAAGATCCTGGCTGGCCTGGGTTTCCCGGCCGGGCGGCGGCGTTCCCACCACCACTGTGGCCGGCGCGGTGGTGTCCCAGTTCAGCGCGGCGGCCCGGGACAACAGCTCCGGGCCGGTGTCGCCGCGCACCACGGCGTCGACCACGCTGGCCTCCATCCGGCTATCCCAGTTCCCGCGCGCCTCAGCGGCGTCCGCATAGGCGGTGGCGGCGCTGAAAGCGAGGTCTCGGCTGTATTTGAGGATCCCGACCGTCATCGCGGTCAACTGCTCTTCCGAACGGGCTACCAGCGGAACCACTTCTTCGAAGAACTCCATCGTGACCCGCAGCATGTCGACCGAGTGCCGCAGCGCGATCTGCCGGGTCAGATCCTGCGGCATCAATTCGAAGGCGCGTGCGGTGTAGTTGATGTTGCTGCCGGGGTCGGCCATCCACTCCACGAAGTTGACGACCGCGGTCTGCACGACCAGCGCCAAGCTGGCGCGCTGGGAGGCTTCCAGTTCGGCGAAGAACGGCAACCTCTCCTGCATGGCGTTGACCGCTTCGGTCGACAGCCGCCCGGAGTACTGCTTCAAACTGCGCAGCAGCGAGTCGGGAACGCTGTCCAGCAGGTCCAGCGTCGTGCGGGGAGTTGGGAACTGCTTGTCGGGCATCCCTAAAAGCTACGCCGCTTTTATGGATGGTTCTGCTATACGCGCCGCCCCGATCCCGCGTCTCAGGCCCCCGGGCCGGGGTCGGAGGTCTGCGCGGGCGCAGCCTGCACGTCGTCGATGCGGTACTGCCGCGCGGCTGCCACCGGCACCGATGGATCGATCTCGCCCTCGCGCGCGAGCGTC
>CBAAAS010000539.1:0-2809 GCA_964658855.1 uncultured Mycobacterium sp. | reverse complement strand
TCCAGCACACACTCCGGCGCCCCGTTCATGTCGCACTACGTCGCGGCGAAATCCGCTGTCAACGGTCTGACTAAGTCACTGGCGCTCGAATACGGGCCCAACGGCATCACGGTCAACGCGGTGCCGCCGGGTTTCATCGACACCCCGATGCTGCGCAGCGCCGAAAAGCGCGGCAACCTCGGCGACATCGACAAGACCATCGCCGCAACGCCGGTCCGCCGGATTGGTAAGCCCGAAGACATCGCCGCGGCCTGCGCGTTTCTGGTGTCCGAGGAAGCCGGCTACATCACCGGCCAGATCCTGGGCGTCAACGGCGGCCGAAACACCTAGCCGTCGAACACATATCGGTAGCAGAGCAATAGGAGAATTTGTGGGAGAGGCGCAGGGGCGGGTAGCCGGCAAAGTCGCATTTGTGACGGGCGCGGCTCGCGGCCAAGGGCGGAGTCACGCCGTTCGGCTGGCCGAAGAGGGCGCCGACATCATTGCCGTCGACGTGTGCCGCAACATCGACACCATCGGCTACCCGATGGCAACCCCGGAGGATCTCGACGAGACCGCCCGGCTGATCGAGAAGACCAATCAACGAGTGGTGATCGCGCAGGCCGACGTTCGCGACGCGGCGGCCCTGCAAGCGGCTTTGGAGAACGGCCTGGCCGAGTTCGGCAAGCTCGACGTCGTGGTGACCGCGGCCGGGGTCGCGGGCATGAAGGGGCAGCCGCCGCTGCAAGCCTGGTCCGACGTGATCAACACCAATCTGATCGGAACGATCAACGCCATTCAGGTTGCGCTGCCGCACCTCACCGAAGGCGCGTCGATCATCGCCACCGGGTCGACGGCCGCGCTGATGGACACCTCCAAGAAGGACAGCCCCGGCAAGGACCCGGGCGGCATGGCCTACGTGCACTCCAAACGAGCACTGTCGAGCTACGTCCACGACCTCGCGACCGAACTTTCGGTGTACGGCATCCGGGCCAACGTCGTGCATCCGACCAACACGAATACTCCGATGCTGCAGAGCGAGCCGATGTACCGTTCCTTCCGGCCAGATCTGGAGAACCCGACTCGCGCTGACGCCGAACCGGCTTTCGGTGTGCAGCAGGCGATGAAGATTCCGTTCGTCGAACCGGAGGACATCAGCAATGCCGTGTTGTGGCTGGCCTCCGACGAGGCCAGGTATGTGACAGGTATGCAGCTGCGCGTCGATGCCGGCGGATACCTCAAGTGGTACGACTACCGCACGTAAGGGAAGCCAGTGAAAGTTCGGGTTGATTCAGATCGCTGCCAGGGGCACACGCTGTGCTCGATGATCGCGCCGGATTCATTTGAACTCGACGACATCGAGGGTCACGCATCTGCCGTGTCGGAAGACGTTCCGGCAGAACACGAAGACGCCGTCAGAGAAGCGGCGCAGTCCTGCCCCGAGCAAGCGATTCTGATCACGGAGACTTCATGAGCATCGACGACGGCATCTCCCACGACAGCGACCGCAAGAAGAATCGTTATCACTTCGACCGGCACTCCCCTGAGTACCGCGGCCAGTTCGAGAAGATCACCGAAGAGATCCACGACAAGTGCCCGGTCGCCTGGACAGACACCTACGACGGCCACTGGGTCGCCGGCGGCAGCAACGCGGTGTTCGAGCTCGCCCGCTGCCCGGTGGTGTCCAACGACCACGACATCAACGGCGAACGCACTGGCTATCAAGGTATTTCGATCCCGAAGGCCAAGCGTGCCAGCGGCGTCCGCGGCGGCATCCTGGAAATGGATGAGCCCGAGCACCGCATCTATCGGACGGTGCTCAACCCCTACCTGTCGCCGGCGGCGGTGAAGCGTTGGGTGCCGTTCATCGACGAGGTGACCCGCGCCTGCCTCGACGAGAAGATCGAAGAGGGCCGCATCGACTTCGTCGACGATCTGGCCAACATCGTGCCCGCTGTGCTGACGCTGGCGATGCTGGGCATCCCGCTGAAGAACTGGGCGATCTACAGCGAGCCGGTTCACGCCTCGGTGTACACCCCGGAGCACTCTCCCGACATCGACAAGATCGTCGCCATGCACCGGCAGATGGGTCTGGATCTACTGACCAACATGGTCGAGATCAAGGAGAACCCCCGGCCCGGAATCGTCAACGGGCTCTTGCAGTTACGTATCGACGGTGAGTCCGCACCCGACCTCGAAATCATGGGCAACCTGGGGCTGGTCATCGGCGGCGGGTTCGACACCACCACCGCGCTGACCGCGCATTCGATGGAATGGCTGTCGCAGCATCCCGACGAGCGCGAACGACTCAGCCGCGAGCGCGACACCCTGCTCGACTCCGCCACCGAAGAATTCCTGCGGTATTACACACCGGCGCCCGGTGATGGTCGCACCTTCTCCGACGACGTCGAACTCGAAGGAACGCAATTCAAAGAGGGCGAGCGGCTATGGATCTCGTGGGCGATGGCCAACCGCGACCCGTCGGTCTTCCACGATCCCAATCAGATCGTCATGGATCGTAAAGGTAACCGGCACTTCAGCTTTGGCCTGGGCGTTCACCGCTGCATCGGCTCGAACGTGGCGCGCACGGTATTCAAGTCGATGCTGACCGCCGTGCTCGACCGGATGCCGGACTACGTCTGCGACCCCGACGGCACCGTGCACTACGAGACCATCGGCGTCATCCAGGGGATGCGGAACCTACCGGCGACCTTCACGCCCGGGAAGCGGGTCGGCGCCGGCTTGGAAGAAACGTTGGTGAAGCTGCAGCGGATCTGCGACGAGCAGGAACTGGCACTACCAATCACCGAACGCAAGGAAGCCGCCGTCA
>CBAAAS010000538.1:0-2809 GCA_964658855.1 uncultured Mycobacterium sp. | reverse complement strand
GACCTTCGCCTCCGACAGCGACGACATCGCCCCCGCGAATCCGCTCGACAGCCTGGACTGGCCCGACTACCTCGTGACTCTCGCCGAAGCCGCGTCAGAGCAGTCGGTCGACGACGTCGCCGAGCGGTAGCCGCGCTGCCAGGGCGGCGATCGTCAGTACGCGCGTCTGGCTGGGCGGCAGCCACGGGATCATCACCGCGCCCGCGTCAGCGAGATCGCGCCCCGGGCCGTAATCGGGGGTGACGCGTCCTCCCGGTACCCGGGTCGACACCGCGACCAGCACGCCATTGCGGCAGTGCCGCCGCACTCCGTCGACGACTGCGGCCCCGGCATTGCCGGCCCCCAGCGATTCGAGCACGATGCCGCGAGCCCCGGCGGCCACGCAGGCATCCATCGCGACAGCGTCACTGCCCGGGTACGCCGCGACGATGTCGACGCGGGGGGCGGTTGCCGCACTCAGCTCAGCCAGGAACGCGCGTTGCCCGGGCCGCTCGACCACCACTCTGCCGTCGACCGTGCCCAGCAGGTCGCCTGCGAAGCCGTCCTGGGTCGAGACCTTGCGAAGACCCCAGGGCCGCAGCATCCGCCCGGCGAAGCTCACCAGCACGCCGAGATCATGAGCGGCGGGATCCGATGCCACGGCGACGGCGTCCCGGAGGTTTGCCGGGCCGTCGGCGTCGGGTGCATCCGAACTCCGCATCGCGCCGGTGAGCACTACGGGAACACCTCCCGAATACGTGAGGTCCAGCCACAGTGCCGTCTCCTCGAGCGTGTCGGTGCCGTGCGTGACGACCACGCCCCGGACGCCGCCTTTGGCCGCGGCCCGTACCGCCGCCGCGATCAGATCCCAATCCGCCGGCGCCAGCTCAGAACTGTCCTTGCACATCACCTCGACGACGTCGACATCGAGGCCCTCGGTCAACTGCGCGCCATCTTGCGTCGGCCGCCGAACGCCGTCGGTGTCAGCAGTGGTGGCGATGGTTCCGCCGGTGGCGATCACGGTGACGCGACTCATGGTGCGATCATCCCGCATGTAGGCCCGGCGATCGCCAGCGCGGCGGTTCGTGGTCGTGCAATGCCCTAGTGGATGATGAGGGAGTGACTGACCAACCGACAGGATCGGCGGATCCGGTGAGCGAGGCCGACACGGCCCCGGACGCCGAGGTCTCACCGGGCACTCCTCGGAGGCGCCAGGCGCTGTTGTTGTCGGTCGCGGCCGTCGTACTGACGCTGGACATCGTTACCAAAGTGCTGGCAGTCAACCTTCTGACGCCTGGGCAGCCGGTGCCGATCATCGGCGACACGGTGACGTGGACGCTGGTGCGCAACTCCGGCGCCGCATTCTCGATGGCCACCGGCTACACCTGGATGCTGACGGTGATCGCCAGTGCGGTCGTGGTCGGCATCTTCTGGATGGGCCGCCGGCTGGTGTCGACGTGGTGGGCCATCGGCTTGGGGATGATCCTGGGCGGCGCAATGGGAAACCTGGTCGACCGGTTTTTCCGCGCGCCGGGACCGCTGCGTGGCCATGTCGTGGACTTCTTGTCGATCGGCTGGTGGCCGGTGTTCAACGTCGCCGATCCGTCGGTGGTCGGTGGGGCCATTCTGTTGGTCACGCTGTCGGCGCTCGGGTTCGACTTCGACACCGTCGGACGCCGCCGCGACGACGACGCCGAGGTTGCGGCTGACGAGCCTGCCAAGGGCGTCGACGAGCCGCAATGACCGATCGATCGATGCCGGTGCCGGAAGGCCTCGCGGGCATGCGAGTCGATGCTGGGGTGGCGCGGCTGCTCGGGGTCTCGCGCACCGCGGCCGCCGCGATGGCCGAGGACGGCGGCGTTGAGCTGGACGGAACGCCGGCCGGCAAATCGGATCGGCTGACAGCGGGGGCGTGGCTTCAGGTGCGGCTGCCCGAGCCGCCGGGGCCGGTGGAGAACACGCCGGTCGACATCGAGGGCATGACCATCCTCTACTCCGACGACGACATCGTCGCAGTCGACAAGCCGGCCGGAGTCGCCGCGCATGCCTCGGCGGGTTGGACCGGGCCGACAGTGCTCGGCGGGCTGGCCGCGGCCGGTTACCGGATCACCACCTCCGGGGTGCACGAGCGGCAGGGGATCGTCCAGCGACTCGACGTCGGCACCTCCGGGGTCATGGTGGTTGCGATCTCCGAACGGGCTTACACCCTGCTCAAGCGTGCGTTCAAAGAGCGCACGGTCGACAAGCGTTATCACGCGCTGGTGCAAGGACATCCGGATCCATCCAGCGGCACCATCGATGCACCGATCGGCCGTCACCGCGGCCACGACTGGAAGTTCGCCGTAACGTCGGACGGCCGGCACAGCCGGACGCACTACGACACCGTCGAGGCTTTCGTTGCCGCCAGCCTCCTCGACGTGCACTTGGAAACCGGCCGCACACACCAGATTCGGGTCCACTTCGCCGCGCTGCACCACCCCTGCTGCGGCGACCTGACCTACGGCGCCGATCCCAAGCTCGCGAAAAAGCTTGGGCTGGAGCGCCAGTGGTTGCATGCGCGGTCGCTGTCGTTTGCCCATCCCGGCGACGGCCGGCAAATAGAGATCCTCAGCCCCTATCCCGCGGATCTGCAGCACGCGCTCGACGTGCTGCGTGACGAGGGCTGAGATGGACCCGGTGCGTGGTGTGTCCGCGGCCGTACTCGGTCTGGCCTGTGTGATCGCCCCGGCTACCCCGGCGGCAGCAATGTCAGGTGGCCATGCGGCGAATTCCGCCGAGGCTCCGTGGTTCGCGTCCATCCTGCTGACTGATTCGGGTCTGCCCTTCATGG
>CBAAAS010000537.1:0-2811 GCA_964658855.1 uncultured Mycobacterium sp. | reverse complement strand
GAAGACCTCGCGCATACGCTTCGACGATGGCCTTCGACTTGCCGTATCCGTCGGACCCGCCGACCACGGGCAGGTCAGCATGCAGCATCGGTAGACCGGGGCGAAACAGCGCCGAGAAACTCGAGACGTGAATGATCGGATCCAGCTTCGCTGCGGCAGCCCCGCCGAGCACGTAGCGGGCGCCCTCGAGGTTGGTGCGCAACATCTCCTCGGCGCGCGCAGGGTCGGTGGAAACCATTGCTGCGCAATGAATGACGGCGTCACAACCCTGCAACGCCGCGGCAGTGCTGTCTGCGTCTGCGATGTCACCGACGACGTGGTCACCTACGTCGACGCCGATTTGCGCAGCGCTGGTGTCCAGGCGATCAGGGTTTCGCACCAGAAATCTGACGTGGTGCCCAGCATCCTGGACGGCCTTCGCCGTCCAGGCACCCACGAATCCGGTGCCCCCGGTGATCAGAACCTTCATCAGACCGCGGTCCGCATGGTCATTACTGCGGATCGCAGATGACGATCGGGATGACCCGGTTGGTCCAGTTCTGATAGTCCTCGAATGAGGAGTACATCGCTACGAGTTCCGGCCAGTACTGTTCTCGCTCAGCCTCGGTGGCGTCGCGGGCGGTCAACGCCAGAACTTCTTTCTTGATCTGCACTGTGACCTTGGGGTTGGCCTTGAGATTCAGATACCACATCGGGTTGTTGGTCCGGCCGCCCTGCGAGGCCACCAACACCACCCGATCGCTGTCGCGCAGGAAGAGCAATGGGCTGACCCGCGGCTCGCCGCTCTTACGGCCGATGGTGGTCAGCAGCGCCACCGGCGCGCCTTGGAGGAACTTTCCACCGACTTTTCCGCCGGAAACCTTGTACGCCAGGGTGTTGACCCGTGACATCCATTTGATGGCGACGCCGGTGCCGGCGGAGTTGAGTGCGCGAGGCGGATTGGCCATGACGGTGATCCTACGTTCGCTGGATAAAGGGCCGCATCTGAGCGCTGATGTGGCGGATCGTGCCGTCCACGATCAGGAACGTCTCGTCGACGTGTGAGCACACCCGACGCCCGGCCAGCCTCGGCTTGGTGATCACATCGAACTGGGCGCGCACCCGGTCGCCGTCAACCTCGAACTTCGGCGGAGTGCAGGCTTCGATGACGCGGAACTGCGGGCCTCGATTCAGGCTGCGCCGCAGGTGATTTCCCGAGTACCCAGTCTTGATGCCCATCTCGATCCGAACGCAGTCAGGTGCGAACGGAACCTCGTCGGCGCGGTGACTGGCCAGCGCGTCGATGTAAGACTGAGCGGCCGCGATGCGGTCCTCGTCGGATGTCATCATTTGTCCGCTTCCTCCTCATCGCGCTTCGCGCTCTGCATCGTCGGCGGTGGCTGGCTAGATGCGCTCGATGATGGTGCCGGTCGACAGCGCGCCGCCGGCGCACATGGTGATCAACGCGGTGGTCTGGTCGGTGCGCTCGAGTTCGTGCAGCGCGGTGGTGATCAGCCGGCTGCCGGTGCTGCCCACCGGGTGACCCAACGCGATCGCGCCGCCGTTGACGTTGACCTTGTCCATGTCGGGGTTGTGCACCCGCGCCCAGGACAGCACCACTGAGGCGAACGCTTCGTTGATCTCGGTGATGTCGATGTCGCCCATCTTCATGCCGGCCTTTTCCAGCACCTTCGCCGTCGATTGCACCGGGCCGTCCAAGTGGTAGTAGGGCTCGGCGCCGACCAGCGCCTGGCTGATGATCCGGGCCCGCGGCTTCAGCCCGAGCGCCTTGGCCTTCTCTTCGTCCATCCACAGCACGGCCGCCGCGCCGTCGGAGATCTGCGACGACGTACCCGCCGTGTGGATTCCGCCTTCGATGACCGGCTTGAGCTGGCCCAGTCCCTCCAGTGTGGTGTCGCGCAGACCCTGGTCCTTGCTGACGACGTGCCGATCGCTGGTCGGCTGCTTGTTCTCGTCGAGAACCGGCGCCTCGATGCCACTGATCTCGCGGTCGAAGCGCTTCTCGGCCCAGGCCTGCTTGGCCTTGCGCTGCGAGTCGAAACCGAACTGGTCGATCTCCTCGCGGGTGATGCCGCGGCGCTTGGCAATTCGCTCGGCGGCGGTGAACTGATCGGGTAGGTCGATGTCCCACGATGCGGGCCGCAGGATGCCGCGGTCCGGACCGGCGTTGGCGCCCAGACCGACGCGGCTCATCGCCTCGATGCCGCAGGCGATCCCGACGTCGATGGCACCGGCTGCGATCAAACCGGCGATCAGGCCGTTGGCCTGCTGGCCGCTGCCGCACTGACAATCCACCGTCATGGCCCCGACATGCTCGGGCAGTCCGGCGACGAGCCACCCGACCCGGGTGATGTTGTTGGACTGCTCGCCGTACTGCGTCACACAGCCGCCGATGACCTGCTCCACCTCGCCAGCATCGATGCCGGCTTTCTCCACCAGCGCCCTCTGCGTAGCACCCAACAGCTCGGTGGCATGCAGTCCTGACAACCATCCGGCGCGCTTGCCGATCGGGCTGCGGGTGGCTTCAACAATTACCGGGTTACCCATGCTGGTCAGGCTAGAACACGTTTCATTACTCTGACAAGCGAGGATGACGACCTGCCTTTTATCTGCGCAGGAGCCATGTTTTACTGACACTAGAACACGTTGCAATTGAGGAGCGCACTGATGGCACCCCCCAACATCTCCGCCGACTTCGACTTTCTCGACCCGGACGTCAACCTGGCCGGCCTTCCGGTCACGGAACTTGCCGAGCTACGCACGGCCGAACCGATCCACTGGGTAGACATTCCCGGCGGCTCGGGAGGGTTC
>CBAAAS010000536.1:0-2814 GCA_964658855.1 uncultured Mycobacterium sp. | reverse complement strand
GACGTAGAGATCGATAGGTGGAAGGTCTTGCAGCTCACCGTAAATGGGGCTGACTCGGCTGTCGTCGGCCGCTAGGTGTCTGGCCCACACGCGGCCGCACTCGCGCAACCCGGGGACCGCGAGCCACGGGTCGCGTTTGGCGATGGTGGCGATAGCGGGATTGGTGAGTGCGATGTCGAGCCAGGGACTGATCAGCGTCAGTCCAATTGGCGGGGTGGCTCCGGTGGTGATCGCCGTTTGGGTAGCTGCCAGTGCCAGTCCCGCTCCGGAGGAGTCGCCAGCGATGTAGATAGGCCCGTGTTGGGTCGCACGGGCCATCACTGTCCCCAACAAGTCGATCGCCTCTTCGGCACAGTGTTGCGGCGCGAGCCCGTAGAGAGGCACATGTACCGGGCACCGGACGGCGTCGGCGATCGCACAGATGAGTTGCCAGTGCGCGCGCTGGATTTGATTGACGTAGGCCCCACCGTGGACATAGACCACCGATGCCCGCGGGACTTCAGCGGTCAGGCCGCTGCTGGCTTGCACTGTGTAGCAGCCGAACCCGTTGATGGTGTCGCGCGTCAGCTGGTAGCGAGCTGACTTGGCCAGCTGCGGGGGTGGTCCGCCGGCTTTCTTGGGCCGGCTGAAGTAGGCGCGCGCGCTTTGGGGTGTTGCGTAGGTTCGGGGTCGACGGATGAGGCGCCCGTAGGTTGCGATGGCGTGCATCTGCCAAGACATGAGTTCGCTCTATCAGTTGCGGTGTTACCGGGCGACCGCGATTTTGAACACAGCGCTCGTGATGGTTCCGAATGCGTTGTGGCCGCCGATGAATAGACGTTTGGTGTCGTAGCCGGCGACGTCTTTCATGTTCTGCCCGCCGAAGCGGGCCGCGGCGTCGTCGTCGGGGAGGACGACGTTGAGGCCGAGTAGCCCGTGGCGCACTTCTAGGCGTTCCTCGCCCGCAGCGTTGGCGATCAGTTCGCCGACGGTGCGTTCAGTTTTCTCGGTTGGGATGGCGGGGCACGTCACGCCTTGCTCGTCGAGTTTCTTCGACAGTTCCTCGAGGGTGACTGCGGCGCCGACCACCAGGTTTAAGTTGCCGGTGTTTACCTCAACCGTGGTGTCGTCGCCATCGGCCTGTGCAGCCGAACCTGGCTGACGGGCGAGCGTGGCGCGTACGGCGGCCTCGAAGGAGGGCAGCGCGGGTTCCTCCGGTGACACGTCGGGCAGCATGATGCCGGGATTGAAGCGCTGCTCGGGATCGAAGACCTGCTTGAGGACGCGCTGGGCTGCGATTTCCACCGGGGTGAATCGTTTGGTCATGAATTGGATTTTCTCGGTGCCGACACCGTGCTCGCCGGTGATGGTGCCGCCCAGTTTCAATGCCGCTTCGATGATTTCGTTGTTGGCGGCCTCTAACGCGGCGGGCGCATCGGGGTTGTCCTGCTCGAAGAAGGTGGTCGGGTGCAGGTCCCCGTCTCCGGCGTGGCCGGCGACCATGATAAACAGCAGCGCGTCGGAGTGCCGGGCGGCGGCGTCCTGGATCGCCTGTTGCATTTCCGGGATGTGCTGGCGGGGAACCGTCACGTCGCCGATGAAAAAGCCTTTGCCACTGTGCAGTACGGCATCTGGCGCGTGAAGTCGTCCGTACCACAGCTTGGCACGCGCGCCATCGTCATCCGCGCGCCGCACCTCGATTGCGTGTTCTCGCAATATTTTCTCGACGATCGCGCCGTCGCGATCGACTTCGGCGGCGGTCCCGTCGACGTCGATCAGCACAATCGCATCGACATCGGTGGGATAACCGGTCTCGGTGAACTGCTCCAGACCGTTGATGCCGGCACGGTCCAGCCATTCGATAGCAGCCGGCACCGTTCCGGTCCGGATTATCGCGGAGATGGTCTCGGCGGCGTCCTGAGCGGCGGCGAAGCTGCCCATCAGACTGCGGGTCATCGGCGCAATGGGGCGCAATGCGACGGTCGCCTCGGTGAGGATCGCCAGGGTGCCTTCGGAGCCGATCAGCAACCCGAGTAGATCCGGCCCGTCGTCGGCCGCGTTGAGGTTGATCACGGTGCCATCGGCCAGCACCGCCTCGACGCTGAGTACGTGGTTGTAGGTGACGCCGTATTTGAGAGCGTGTGGGCCGCCGGCGTTTTCGATGATATTGCCGCCGACGGTCGCCAGATGCGCTGATACGGGGTCCGGTGAGAACACCAGCTTGTGCGGGGCTAGCTGCTCCTGCAGATCGAAATTGATGACGCCGGGCTGGACCCGCGCGGTGCGAGCTTGCGGGTCGATGTCGAGAACCTGATTCATTTTCGTCAGGTCGATCACCGCCCGGTCTGAGGCGGCCATGACTCCGGCACTGCAGTTCGAGGCTGCTCCGCGGGTGACCAGCGAGACGTCATGCTCGGCGGCAACTTTCACGATTGCGACGACCTCGTCGCGGGTGTGCGGTCGCAGCACTAGGCCGGGCTGGTGGCCGAAACCCCAATAGTCCTTTCCATTTTCGGCCAGGGTGGCGGCGTCATTGGCTACCGCGTCGCGGCCACCTAATGCCGCGGCAAACGCCGATACGATTGTGTCGTCCATTGCAATCCTCCTAGCTGCCGAATCCGCCCGAGACGGGTGTGGTGCGTGCGTTGATGAGAGTGGGTCGGTCGCGGTCGGCGATGCCCGCCTTGACCAACTCGTAGACTTCGTCGGAGCTGTGTGCTTCGTGGGCGTCGACGCCGTAGCTGGCCGCGGTTGCGACGATGTCGAGGCCGGGGATGTCGAGCCCTGGGACATTCGGGGTCTTTTCCCAGACGCCGAATTCCTTGACCACCCCGT
>CBAAAS010000535.1:0-2836 GCA_964658855.1 uncultured Mycobacterium sp. | reverse complement strand
CGACAAGCCCGACACCGCCCGCGTCGTCGCGTGGACCGACCGTCCGGAACGACATGACCTCACTGTCGAGAAGTTGATCAACGCTCACCTCGGCAAGCGACCCGCCAAGACGGATCGCAAAGGCAAGATGATCCTACTGACGTCGGGAACAACCGGTAATCCCAAGGGCGCCAAGCATTCCGGTGGCGGCGCAACGGAACTCAAGGCGATCCTCGACCGAGTGCCGTGGCACACCGAAGAGACGACCGTTGTCGTGGCTCCGATGTTTCACGCCTGGGGTTTCTCACAGCTGATCTTCGCCGCCTCGCTGGGTTGCACGGTGGCCACCCGGCGCAAGTTCGACCCGGAAGCCACGCTCGATCTCGTCGACCGTCATCAAGCCACCGGCCTGTGTGTGGTGCCGGTGATGTTCGACCGGATCATGGATCTGCCCGACGATGTGCGCCGCCGCTACAGCGGCCGGTCGCTGCGGTTCGCCACCGCATCCGGTTCGCGGATGCGGCCCGACGTCGTCACGAAGTTCATGGACGAGTTCGGCGACATCCTCTACAACAACTACAACGCCACCGAAGCGGGGATGATCGCCACCGCGACGCCGGCGGATCTGCGTGCCGCACCGGATACCGCCGGAAAACCCGCTGTGGGCACCGAGATTCGCATTCTGAACTCCGAGCATCAGTCCGTGCCGACCGGCGAGGTCGGTCAGATTTTCGTGCGCAACTCAAACCGCTTCGACGGTTACACCTCCGGCGCCGGCAGGAATTTTCACGACGGTTTCATGGCATCCGGCGATGTCGGCCGACTCGATGAGGCCGGGCGACTCTACGTGGTGGGACGCGACGACGAGATGATCGTGTCCGGCGGCGAGAACGTCTACCCCATCGAGGTGGAGAAGACGTTGGCCGCGCACTCCAGTGTCGCCGAAGCCACCGTCCTCGGCGTCGACGACGAGCAGTACGGGCAACGACTGGCTGCGTTTGTGGTCTTGACGCCGGCCGCGTCGGTCACCGTCGACGATCTCAAGCAGCACGTCCGCGACAGCCTGGCCAACTACAAAGTTCCGCGGGACATCATTGTGCTGGACGAATTGCCGCGCAGCAGCACGGGCAAGATCTCCCGGCGAGACCTGCATGGCCACCTGGAAGATCAGGCCTGAGCCAGCGCGCCTTCGATCACCGTCAGCTTCTCGGAAAGCCCCGCAGCGCGCCGGATTTCGATGAGCTCATCCATGACGGCCTCGGTCACCTCATGCGGATCGTCGACCGTGGCGCCGTCGGCGAGCACCGAAACGTTGAGCTGGTCAACGTAACTCCATACCGTGATGTTCAGGCCGCTTCCAGTGGTCAACGGTCCCACGGAATAGATCTCTGTGACCCTGGCGCCGCCAACCCGGCCGTACTCACGCGGACCCGGAACGTTGGAGATCGGCAGGTTGAGCACCTTGTTCTGGCCGTCGCGGCTGGCCAGCCATCGGAACAGCGACTCCGAGGGCCCCGGCGGAAAGTACGCCGCCCATCGGCTGATGAGTTCCGGGCCGAGCAAGTGATGGCTCTCCTTGGCGTCGACCGCGTAGTCGTGGGCACGCTTCACCCGCTCCAACGGATCGTCGATGTCGGCGGGCAGCGCCACCATCATTCCGGTGAACAGGTTTCCCGAGACCCGGTCCGGTGAGAAGTCGAAGCTCACCGGCACGGACGCCAGCAGTGGAAGGTCGGACACGCCGTCGTAGCGGAGCCGCAGCTTGCGTAGCGCCCCCGCCGACAGCGCCAGCACCATGTCGTTGATCGTGGCGCCGAGCGCCTTGCCGGTCTCCTTGACATCGCTCAGCGCCAAAGTCGCTGTGGCGAAACGACGTTCGGGAGTCAGCATGTGGTTCAGGAACGTCGGCGGCGGCGTGAACGGCATCGTCAACTCCGGGGACAGCTTGCGCGAGCTGCGACGCACCCGGTTGATGCCCTTCGCGGTGTAGCCGATGGTCCCCGGGATTCGCCCGATGTGGCGCATGTGATCGGCGAATGCCGACCGCACCAACTCCCCGGTCGACGGCGTCGGATCGGGCGCGTAGCGGCCTTCGCCGTTCTGCGGCCCCGGCGCCAGATCCATACCCCGCGCCAACAGGTTCGCCGCGGCCACCCCGTCGGCGAGTGCGTGGTGGACCTTGCCTACCACCGCAATCCGGTTGTCGGCCAATCCCTCGATGAAGTACATCTCCCACAGCGGATGGTTGCGGTCCAACGGCGTGCTGGCGATCTCGCCGATAGCTTCATCCAGTTCACGGCGGCCACCCGGTGCCCGCAGACGCCATGGGCGTACGTGATACGTCAGGTCGACGTCGCAGTTTTCCCGCCACATCGGATGATGCAGCTTGAGCGGAATGTCAACCAGCTGATAGCAAAACGGCTCCAGCTTGTACAGCCGACTGTGAATCACCCGGCGGAATGCGTCGATGTCGAAGTCGCGACGGTCAGAGTCCAACTCGATCACAGCAACTTTGAGCGTGTGCATATGCACATTCGGCGTTTCGCTGTACAGCAGTACCGCATCCCAGCCGCTCAGCCGCTTCATGGGAGGGACCCTACAACCGCGCGGTGGCCTAAATAACCTCTTTGGCCGCGATCATCCGGTTGCGATGAACCTGGTTCAGGAACAGCCCGACCGCGGTCGACATCGCTCCGGTTCGCGCGCCATCGGTCATGTCGAAACCGTGTCCGGCGCCGGGCAACTCCACGTAGCCGACCAGCGAACGGGAAACAGCCCGCAGTCTCTCGACGAAGCTGCGCGCCTGCGCGACCGGTATCACCCTGTCGCTGCTGCCGTGAATCACCAAAAACGGTGG
>CBAAAS010000534.1:0-2836 GCA_964658855.1 uncultured Mycobacterium sp. | reverse complement strand
CCGGCTTCGATCCGCTTGGCCAGCTCGACTTCTTCTTCGGCGTTGAGCAGCGCCACCTTGCCGATCTGCTTGAGGTAGGCGCGAACCGAGTCGGCCGAGGCGGTGAGCTCAGCGTCCTTGCGGGCCTGCCGCAAGGCTTCCGACTCGTCCTCGTCCCAGACGAAATCGCCTGAGGCCTTGTCCTTTTCGCTCGGCTCGGAAATCTCTTCGTCTTCGGCGGTTTCCTCAGCGGCGGCTTTGGCCGGCTTCTTCGCGACCACCGCGTCGCCGTCGGGCTTGGTGTCGGCGTCGTCATCGGACGGTTCTACGACGACCTCGAGGTCGTCGAGGATGATTTCCTCAGCCTCGAGCTCGATGTCTTCGCCGGGTCCGTTGTCGAGTTCGGCATCGCCGTCGAGTTCCTGCTCGTCGGTCGCGAGATCGGTATTGGTCCCCTCGGCGTCGTCGGTACCCTTGGAGGTCGCCTTCTTCGGACGTCCGCGGGCCGGCGCGGCCTTGGCTGCGGCGCTCTTGGTGGCGGTGCGTTCTTTGGTGACGGTGGCTGCTTTCGCGGGTGCTTTGGCTGCCTTGGTGGCAGCGCCGTTGGTGGCCTTGGCCGGTGACCGCTTCGCCGGAGCGCTGGCGGGAGACTTGGCGGCGGTGCGCTTCACCGGCTCATCGGTCGCCGGTCGTGCTTTGGTCGCTGCCACGTAAACCCCTTCGGTAGAACTCGCTTCCGGCGCCGTAGGCATGCTCAACCGGACGATGTCAGCTATGTCGGATGTCGGCGTCGATTATCAGGGTGGATATTCGCCGCTATCGGTCAGGCGGCTGCCGGTGACCATTGTAACGACAGCGCGGCCTTACCCCCGCCAGAGCGGGTAAATCAGTGCGTCACGTCGCGCGTCGCCGCCATCGCCGCACCGACGATGCCGGCCGAATTCTGGAGGGCGGCGGCTACCACCGGGGTGCGGTTTTTCAGTAATGGGACCCATTTGTCGGCCTTGCGGCTGATTCCGCCGCCGGCGATGAACAGCTCGGGGCACATCGCGTTCTCGATCACGATCAGCACTTTGGTCACCTGTTTGGCCCACTTTTCGAAGCTCCAGCCCTTCCGGTCGCGGACTGAGGACGCGGCGCGGTGTTCGGCTTCCTTGCCGCCCACTTCGAGATGCCCGAATTCGGTGTTGGGCAGCAAAATCCCGTTGTGAATGACCGCCGACCCGATTCCGGTGCCGAACGTGAGCAGCACCACCACGCCGTTGGTGTCCTTGCCGGCGCCGTAACGTTCCTCGGCCAGGCCGGCCGCGTCGGCGTCGTTGAGCACGACTACTTCCTGGCCGTTCAGTCCAGCGCTGATGATGTCGCGGGCGTTGGTGCCGATCCACTTCTTGTCGACGTTGGCGGCGGTGCGCACGATGCCATGCGTGACGACACCCGGATATGTCACGCCGAGCGGGCCGGTCCAGGCGAATTCGTGGACCACGTCGGCGATCGTCTTGGCTACTGCCGACGGGGTGGCCGGCTGCGGTGTCGGCAGCTTGTAGCGGTCGCCCACCAGTTCGCCGGTGTCGAGGTCGACGATGCCACCCTTGATGCCGCTGCCGCCGACGTCGATGCCGAAACCACGCCTGGCCGGCGTCACAGTGCCTCCGCTCGTCGGTGCGGGGGTAGTCGAGTCGGCAGTGGTCATCGAATCTCCTCGGCGAGACGTTGGGGCGTCGACCAACCAAACCCTAATGCGTGCCCGGATGGGTTCCGGCGCGTTACCCCGACGTTGACGACCCTGTCGACACCTGTGATCCGATGGGTGGGTGAGCACACCTGAGTTCCAACCGGCGCAGCTTCGGGCGCTAGCCGAAGGGCTGGCCGACGAAGCCGCCGCGTTCGTCCGGCGAAGACGTGCCGAGGTCTTCGGTGCCGACGCGGGCGCCGATGGCGATGACGCGGTGCAATCCAAGACGACCCCGACTGACCCGGTGACGATCGTCGACACCGAAACCGAGCGGCTGCTGCGTGACCGGTTGGCGCACCTGCGATCTGATGACGCCATCCTCGGCGAGGAAATCGGCGGACCGACCGACCCGGCGAACATCGTGCCGGGTGCCGTCACCTGGGTGCTGGACCCCATCGACGGGACAGTGAACTTCGTCTACGGGATCCCTGCGTATGCGGTTTCGGTCGCGGCGCAGGTCGATGGCGTCTCGGTGGCCGGCGCGGTCGCCGACGTGGTCGGCGGACGGCGGTATTCGGCGGGAGTCGGGCTGGGCGCCCACGTCACCGACGCCGAGGGCACCCGCCGCCTGCGGTGCAGCGCCGTCGACGACTTGTCGCTGGCACTGGTGGGCACCGGGTTCGCCTACTCCCATCGACGCCGCAGCGTGCAGGCGGAGCTGGTGTCGAAAGTTCTGCCGAAAGTTCGGGATGTGCGCCGAATCGGCTCTGCGGCATTGGATTTGTGCATGGTCGCGGCGGGCCGGCTCGATGCCTATTACGAGCACGGCTTGCATGTATGGGACTCCGCGGCAGGAGCCCTCATCGCCGCCGAGGCGGGAGCGCGGGTGCTGCTGCCGGAGCCGGGGGACCCGCAGCGCAATGCGGCCCTGGTGGTCGCCGCGGCGCCCGGGATCGCCGACCAGCTGCTTTCTGCACTGGGCGAATGCGGTGGGCTGGCGCCGATTCCAGGCTGACCGATCAGCAGTTGTTGGCGTGAATCTTCGCCAGCAGCGCCGGGTCGGCCGGTTCGGTGTTGCCCGGACGCAGGCCGGCCAGCACCGAGGCGATGTCGTCGCTGTGGGCCAGCGCGCCGAATTCCGTACCGATCGCCAAGTCGACGGTGTCGTCGGCGCGGTCGTCG
>CBAAAS010000533.1:0-2853 GCA_964658855.1 uncultured Mycobacterium sp. | reverse complement strand
CAGCCGTGCCAAGCGCGCGGATGCGGTTCACCGGGCACAGTGGAGTCGCGACCCCATTGATGAAAATCGGTACGACGGGTACACGGTCGATGCCACCGAACAGCGTTTCCAGCGGCTGGGCGAAGCCGTGATCAACGGTCATCCGCGCTGAGATCGTCAGGTCGACACCACGTTTGAGGACGCCTGTGGCCAACGCCTTGGCTGCATCGGTATCGACCGAGAGCGGGCCTGCGTGAGAACCGAAGTCGCCCAACGAGGTCGCCGCCGTCGCCAGGCAAAAGGGCGGCATCTCTTTGTAGAAGAAGCCGTTGTAATGATCTGGCGCATACAGCACAACTAAGTCTGGCGCGAAGTCTTGGACGAACGCCTTGGCTTTCTGGACCGCCTCGTCGACGCGTGCGAGCACGTCGGGTTCGGGGTCGTTCTTGCCGATGAGCGGCGAGTGGGACAGGCCGACGACAGCAGCGGTCATGATTCACCTCGATCGTCTGGTGTGGGTGGGTGGATGACGACCTTGCCGGTGAGGGTGCCGTCGATCATGAGTTGAAATCCTTTGTGGATATCGGTCAGTGGCAGCGTGCGGTCGATCACCGGTCGTGTGCCGGTGGCCTCCAACATGCGCAGCATCGCCACGAGTTCACTGCGGGTGCAGCCGGTGGAACCGAGGATCCGCTGCTGCAGGTAGAAGATTCGGGCTAGGTCCGCGGATGGGTTCATGCCGGTAGTCGCACCGGCCACGACCACAGTGCCGCCGGGCCGAAGGGCCTTCAACGAATGCGACCAGGTGGCCTCGCCGACGGTTTCGATGACGATGTCGACGCGCTCGGGGAGCCGTGCGCCGGTTGGCAGCGCGGCACGCGCCCCCCAGCTGAGCGCGTCTGCGCGCTTGGCTTCGCTGCGGCTGGTGGCATAGACCACCGCCCCGGCCGCGCACGCGATCTTGATCGCCGCGGAGGCGACGCCGCCACCGGCGCCCTGCACGAGCACCCGGTCACCGGCACGCAAGTTGGCTTTGGTGAACAACATTCGGTAGGCAGTGGTCCAGGCCACGGGCAGGCAGGCGGCCTCGTCGAAGGACAACCAGGCGGGCTTGGGTACTAGGTTGCGACGCGGCACCGTCAGGTACTCGGCGAATGCGCCGTTGTGGCGCTCGGAGAGCAGGGCGCGGTTTGGGTCGAGCGTCTCGTCACCGCCGCCCGCATCCGGATCGGCGATCACCGGATAGACGATCACCTCATTGCCGTCCTCGTCGTATCCGGCGGCGTCGCAGCCAAGCACGATAGGAAGGTTCTCTGGCGAATGCCCAACGCCCCGGAGCGTCCACAAGTCGTGCATGTTCAGCGACGACGACACCACCTGCACCACGGCCCAGCCGGCCTGGGGCGCTGGCTTGGGCACGTCTGTGAGGAGCAGCCCCGACAGTGGGTCGTCGGCGTTCTGGGATACGGCTGTTGCGGCGAGCATGGCACTACCTTCGCTTCGAGTTGGCACCAAACCCAGCCGGTGTGCCGCTCTGCGAAACGCTTGGTGGAAAACGACTTCCCGAAGGAGTTCCGTGTGACTCATGACGTCAACGAAGGAACCGGGCGCCGCGCCGCGAGGGGTCACCGCACCGCCGTCCGGCGCGCTCCGACGACCGGCCAACTTGACTCGCGACATCGACGTATCAGGGCTGGTCGACAGTGCGGGCGGTCTGCTGGATCGAGCGATATGGACCGACGAGGAGATCTACCGCCAAGAGCTACGCCGCATCTTCGCAACGAGCTGGCTGTTCCTTGCGCACACCGACCAGTTCCACAAGCCGGGCGACTTCTTCACCACCTACATGGGTGAAGATCCAGTGATCGTCACGATGGACAAGAACCGCCAGATCAAGGTGTTCCTCAATTCGTGCCGTCACCGTGGCGCCCGGGTGTGCCGCGCCGACTACGGCGCGACCAAGAGCTTCACCTGCACCTACCACGGCTGGGCCTACGACCTCGAGGGCAAGCTGATCAGTATCCCCAATAAGGAGGGCTACCCCGCAGGGTTCAGTGCCGCGGACTGGGGACTCGTCGAGGTGCCGCACGTGGACTCCTATCACGGACTCATCTTCGGTACCTGGGATCCAAACCCGGAGGGGCTGCGGGAATCCCTCGGCGAGATGGCGTGGTACATGGACGCGATGCTCGACCACGATGACGAGGGCACGGTAGTCGTTGGGGGCGTGCATAAGTGGGTTCTGGAGGGCAATTGGAAGCTGGCGGCCGAACAGTTCGCCACGGACTGGTACCACGTGAACATGAGTCACGGCTCGGCATTGACGGTGCTCTCGCCGAGCGGTAAGCCCAACGCCGAGATCGTGCACCGCACCGGCCGCCAGTACGTCGACCCCAAGGGTCATGGTCACGGTTTCCCGGTGCACCCGCGCAACCGCTTCGACGCCCAGACCGTGCACGAGTGGATGGACTACGGCGCCCTGCGTGAGCGCCTCGGTGATGCCCGGGTGGAGGGCCCGATGACCACCGGCCACGCCAACGTTTTCCCGAACTTCTCCTATCTTCCGGTCAACGGCTCGATCCGGATCTGGCACCCGAAGGGGCCCGACCGGATGGAGGTGTGGGCCTGGACGATCGTCGACAAGTCGATGCCCGAAGAGGTGCGTGAGGCTCAGCGGCTCTACAACCTTCGGACCTTCGGACCCAGCGGGATCTTCGAGCAGGACGACGGCGAGAACTGGAGTGAGGTGCAGGCGATCGCGCACGGGTTCATCACGAACTCGGTGCCGCTCAACTATCAGATGGGCATGGGATCGGAGCGCCACGACGGAATCCACCCGGGCATGACCAGCGAGCTGTACAGCGACGCGGCCGC
>CBAAAS010000532.1:0-2864 GCA_964658855.1 uncultured Mycobacterium sp. | reverse complement strand
CCAATCCGCGCAGCGACGCCTCGACTCCCAGCCGCAGCCCGTGCTCGGTGAACGGGAAGCCAAGAATGTGGTTGGTGCTCGCCTCGTTCTCGCCCAGCCAGTCCAAGGCGCTGCCCAGCACCAGCGCGCGGATCTGCAACACTCGGGGCTCGGTGGGCGGTAGTGCCTCGACCCGCCGCGCCGCATCGCGGATCTGATCCTCGGTGATCTCGCCGGCCGACCGGCCGGACAGCAGCGTGACGGCGCTGGTCAGTCGTGCGGTGGTGAAATACCTTGACGTAGCCGGGACTTCGTCGAGTGTGCGTACCGCCCCGCCACGATCTCCCTCGACCGACTGAGCACGCGCCAGCCCGAAGCCCGCCGAGATCACCCCATCGTCGGTTTTCCACACCTCGTCGTAGTACTTGTGTTCGTCTGAGGTGCCGGCCAATTCGGCGGTCGCGGCCAGGGCCATTTTCGGCGCCAGCTCGCCCGGGAAGGTATCCAGTACTTCGCTGAAATGCTTGCTCGCCGAGTCATAGTCGCCGGTGAGCAATTCAGAAACGGCGCGATACCACACCAACCGCCAACGCCATCCCACCCGCTCGGCCAGGTCGTCGAGCTTGCGGGTGGCCTTGGCGACGTCGCCGAGGTCCAGTAAGGCTCGAACCTCCATCAGCGGAAGCTCGACGGAGTCCGACAAGTCGATCTCCTCGGAATCCACTGCGCCGTGCCGGAATGCGCGCAGCGAATCCAGGGTCTGCACCGGCTGCGACAACACAGTCGCCTGCAACAGCGGCGCAGCGACATCGGCCGGATCCACCAGTGGCACCTGCAGCGCGGTGACAATCTCTTTGGCAGTCAACTTCTCTGAGTGCACATGGCCATCGAGATAAACGTCGGTGTGGGCGACCAACAGGGATTCACCGAACGTCGCGCGGCTGCGCGAAAAGATGGTCGACAGGCTCGGTCGTCGCACCCCGGTGTCCTGCGCGACCACCTCACGCAGCACACCCGAGAGCTGACCGGACATCTCCTCCGCGCTGCCGAATCGCCGGCTCGGGTCCGGATCGATTGCGCGGCGCAGCAATCGGCCGAACGAGTCGTACTCCGCCAGCACCGGGTCATCTTCGGGAAGGCCGTCGACGTAGCGTCCGCCGCGGGCACGCAGCTTCAATGTCAGTGCCGCAAGAGTGCGGCCGACGGTATAAATGTCGCTGGCCACCGTCGGGCCGGTCCGCACAATCTCGGGCGCCTGGTAACCCGGTGTGCCATACAGGTAGCCGAATGAGTTCATCCGCGACACCGCGCCCAAGTCGATCAGCTTGAGCTGCTCCTCAGTGAGCATGATGTTTTCCGGTTTGAGATCGTTGTAGACCAGGCCGATGGAGTGCAGATAACTCAGGGCCGGAAGAATTTCCAGTACGTAGGCGATGGCTTCGGCCACCGCCAGCCTGTCACCCTTGCGTCGCTTGAGTGACTGCCCACCAACGTATTCCATGACGATGTAGCCGACCGGCTCACCATGCTGGTCGGTGTGCTCGACGAAGTTGAAGATCTGCACGATCGACGGGTGGACCACCTCGGCGAGGAATCGCCGCTCTGCCATGGCAATCGCCTGCGCTTCGGCATCGCCGGAATGCACCAGACCTTTGAGCACCACCGGGCGATCGTTGACGTTGCGGTCGAGCGCCAGGTATACCCAGCCCAGACCACCGTGCGCGACGCAACCCTCGATGACGTATTGCCCGGCGACCACGTCACCCGGATTGAGCTGCGGCAGAAACGAATACGGGCTTCCGCAATAGGGGCAATCGCCTTCCGACTGCGCCTTTTCGTCCTCGCTGGACCGACCTACCGGCCGTCCACAGTTCCAGCAGAAGCGCTTCGATTCCGGCACAACCGGATTGGGCATCAACGCTTCGAGTGGATCGATGTCCGGAATCCGCGGAATCTCGACCAATCCGCCGCCCAGTCGGCGGACCGGAGCGCGGGTGGCGGGCTTCGTCCGTTCGGTGGGAATGGTTTCGCTGAGCAGCCCAGAAAATTCGCTGTCGTCATCGTCGAAGTCCGGCCGGAAGATCGCCTGGGTGGCGATCGGGCGACTCTGCGCGGACGAGTCCACCATCGAGTCGGCAGGCTGGGTACCGGGACCCACGTCGTCCGCGTCCTGAGTTTCCAGATCCTCCGGCTGCTCGGCCATCAGTCCACGTACCTCGGATTGGGCGGCGCAGGCGCGGGGCCGAGAACGGTCAACCACTTGCGGTACAACGTATTCCACGTGCCGTCGCGGCGGACCCGCTCCAGCGTTCCGTTGACGAACTTGACCAGTCCGGTGTTGTCCAACTGGACCCCGATGCCGTAGGGCTGGGTGCCCATGTTCGGCCCGACGATGTGCAGGTAGGGGTCCTGAGAAACCAGTCCGGCCAGAATCGAGTCATCGGTGCTCACCGCGTCGACCTGGCGCTGCTGCAGCGTCACCAGGCAGTCGGCCCAGTTGACCACCTCGACCACAATCGGTGGCGGCGTGATCTCGCGGATCCGGTGCAGCGACGTGGTGCCCTTCGCCACGCAGACCCGCTTGCCGGACAGGTCCGCCGGCTTGGTGATCGGCGAGTCCCGCGGGGCCAGAATACGTTGGGAGGCATCGAGATAGACGGTGGAGAAGTTGACTTGCTTGCGCCGATCGCAGGTGATCGTCATCGTCTTGACGACGGCGTCGACCTCGCCCTTCTGCAGCGCGGT
The DNA here is from genome assembly GCA_964658855.1 of uncultured Mycobacterium sp. Taxonomy (GTDB): domain Bacteria; phylum Actinomycetota; class Actinomycetes; order Mycobacteriales; family Mycobacteriaceae; genus Mycobacterium. The sequence goes on along the minus strand of CBAAAS010000532.1, from coordinate 140 downwards.
GACGCGCTCGTCCGACGACAGGATCCGATACTCCACTTGCGCCGGGTTACCGAAGATGTCGCGTGCCACCTCGCCCGCGATGTCGACGTCGAAGCCCACGATCTCGCCGGTGATCGGGTCGCGGAAGCTGAACAGGTTGC
>CBAAAS010000531.1:0-2866 GCA_964658855.1 uncultured Mycobacterium sp. | reverse complement strand
GGCGCGCCGGGTGGGGATGTGCTGGGACGGGAAAGGCGTTGTCACAGGCTCGTATTCGCGCAGCGTGCGGCGGGCCACCGTCATCTTGTGCAGCTCGGTGGCGCCGTCGGCGATGCCCAGCGACTCGGCGGCCACCATCATCTTGACGAACGGCATCTCGTCGGAGACGCCGAGCGCGCCGTGCAGGTGCAGCGCCCGCTGCGCGACGTCGTGCAGCACCTGGGGCATGGCGACCTTGACCGCGGCGATGTCGCGGCGCACCTTCTGGTAGTCGTGGTGCTTGTCGATCAGCCAGGCGGTGCGCAGCACCAGCAGCCGGAACTGCTCGATCTGGATCCAGCTGTCGGCGATCTTCTCCTGCGTCATCTGGAAATTCGACAGCGGACCCATCCGGGTCTGCCGCGATACCGCCCGCTCACACATCATGTCGAATGCCCGACGGGCCAGAGCGATCGTGCGCATGGCGTGATGGATGCGACCGCCGCCCAGCCGGGTTTGCGCGATCGCGAAGGCCTCGCCCTCGCCGCCGAGAATGTGGTCGGCCGGCACCCGGACATCGGCGTAGCGGACGTAGCCATGGGTGGCGTGTGACTCAGTCCCGACCCCGACGTTGCGGATGATCTCCACACCCGGTGTCCCGGCCGGGACGATGAACAGCGACATCTTGTCGCGAGTACGCGCTTCGGGATTGGTGACCGCCATGACGATGAAGAACGTCGCGTGCCGGGCGTTGGTGGAAAACCACTTCTCGCCGTTGATCACCCAGTTGTCTCCGTCGCGTTCGGCGCTCGTCACGAACAGCCCAGGGTCGGAACCGCCCTGCGGTTCGGTCATCGAGTAACACGAGGTGATCTCGCCGTCGAGCAGCGGCTGCAGGTAGGTCGTCTTCTGGTCCGGGGTGCCGAACAGGGCCAGAATCTCGGCATTACCGGAGTCGGGTGCCTGCGAGCCGAACACCGAGGGGGCCCAGCGGGACCGGCCCAGGATCTCGTTGAGCAGCGCGAGCTTGACCTGGCCGTAGCCTTGGCCGCCGAGGTCGGGCTTCAGGTGCGCGGCCCACAGACCGTGATCACGGACCTGTTGTTGCAGCGGCCGCAGGATCGCCATGGTCTCGGCGTCCTTCTTGTCGTACGGGTCGAGCGACACCAGGTCGAGCGGCTCGAGTTCGTTGACCATGAATTCTTCGACCCAGTCCAGTTTCTGCTGGTATTCCGGGTCCGTTTCGAAGTCCCACACGATTTGTGACGCTACTACTGTGGCGTTCGATGACCATCAATACGCGTCCGGCGCGCAAAGCCGATGTCACCGAGCTCTCGCACGCGCTCGGCCGTGCCTTCTTCGACGACCCGGTGTCGGTCTGGATCATGCCCGACGACAAAGCACGGGCGGCCCGTCAGCGAAAATTCTTCGCCGCCATCGCCCGGCACCACCACCTGGCCGGCGGAGGCGTGGAGGTGGCCACCGACGGGTCCACGATCGGTGCTGCGGCGCTGTGGGATCCGCCAGGACGCTGGAAGCAGTCGGCGCGCGAACAACTGATGATGTTGCCGTCGTTCATCTTCGGATTCGGGTTGAATGTCGCGACGGGCCGCAAACTCAACCAGCTGCTCGATCGAATGAAGTCGCAGCACCCCGAGGAACCGCACTGGTATCTCGCGGTGATCGGCAGTGACCCCTCGGTCCGCGGCAAAGGCTATGGCCAAGCCCTCATGCAGTCCCGTCTCGACCGGGTCGATGCCGAACACGCCCCCGCGTATCTGGAATCCAGCAAGGCGGACAACGTGCCGTACTACCAGCGATTTGGTTTCGAGGTCACCGGCGAGCTGGTCGTTCCCGGTGGTCCGACGTTGTGGCAAATGTGGCGGGCGCCCAGATAGCGCCTCAGTGTTTAGCCTGTCGAACTCAAGGGCAACCGAACCGCTATGCCTGACGACGACACCCTGAGCCCGAGTGAATCGACCGATTCCGACGAGGTGCGAAACGACGACGGTGACATCGTCGTCGACCCGCCCGATGATTGGAGCGAGGCCAACAAGTTCGGCATGACGGCGCGCGAGGAGGAAGAGGGCGAGTCCCTCGAGTACAAGCTTGCCGCTGAGGAACCAGACGTGCCGCCCGCTGCGGAGCCGCCGACCGAGCGGCCGGATCGGGTGCACCGCGGTCAGATCGACGGAGCCCCCGAGGACGGCGACTCGCTATTTAACGTCGACAGGTGACGTCTGAGTGGTGTCGCGCAGCGTCGCACTGAATTGCATTGCCCGATAGGGCCATCCGTGCGTGGTGTTCCACTGCGACACCACCAGCCCGACACCGCCGACCACGTCGAGCTTCGAGCCCGGCAAAACGTAGCCGCCGTAGAGTTGAGCAACACGGCTGCCGGCGTGGTCTTCGTCGTCCCACCCGGACCCGATCACCGGCCGTTGCAGCGGCGCCGCGCGTACCGCGGTGGGCGAGTTCAGCACCCGGTAGCCGAGCGCGTACTCCGAGGACAGGAACCCGCCCAGGATCCATCTGCCGGTGTCCAGCCGGCGCAGTGACAGCTCACCCCAGGTCTCGCCCGCGGGAGTCAACGGTGTGGGTGTTCCGGCCCATGACCAGAGGCCATTCCTGCGTCCCCAGCCGAGGTACCGGCGCCGTTCGGCGATGTGTTCGGGGCGGACCCGCTGCAAAATGATGCCCTTGTCGCGCTGAAAGCCGGTGGATGCCACATAAATCCAGCCATCGACGGGGTCGTAGTCCCAGGACCAGCACTGGGCATGGCCATCGTGTAACCCGGCCGGGAACTTCGTGTTACCTCCCAGGCGTCGCCACGAGACGGCGCTGTCATCGGACCGCCAGATCTCGGTCCAGACCACATTGCCGAAGC
>CBAAAS010000530.1:0-2867 GCA_964658855.1 uncultured Mycobacterium sp. | reverse complement strand
TGACCGAGCCTTATCGCCAAGCCGCCAATCGATACCAAGCTGATATTTTCTTCTTGGCGTTGCAGCCCAGGTCGGCGGTAATGGTCGTCGAAGAGGAAACACCATGACCTACGACACCGTGATCCGAGGCGGCCGCGTGGTGGATGGCACCGGCGGCGAGCCGTTCGTGGCCGACGTCGCGATCCAGGGCGGCATGATCGCCGAGGTCGGCATCGTCTCCGGGCGCGGCCGCGAGGAGATCGATGCTCAGGGCAAGATCGTGACGCCGGGCTTCGTCGACATCCACACACACTACGACGGCCAGGCCACCTGGGACGGCCGCATGCAGCCGTCGTCCTGGCACGGAGTGACCACCGTGGTGATGGGCAACTGCGGCGTCGGCTTCGCGCCGTGCCGCCAGGAAGACCACGACGTGCTGGTCGACGTGATGGCCGGCGTGGAAGACATTCCCGGTGTGGTGATGACCGACGGCCTGCCGTGGAACTGGGAGACCTTCCCGCAGTACATGGATGCCCTCGACGCAGGCAGGCGCGACATCGACGTGGCGGCCTATCTGCCGCACTCGCCGCTGCGGGTCTACGTGATGGGCCAACGCGGCGCCAACCGCGAGCCGGCCACCGCCGAGGACCTGGCCAAGATGCGCGAGCTGGCCAAGGAGGCCATCGAGGTCGGCGCGCTCGGCTTCGCGTCGTCGCGGCTGACCATCCACAAGACCGAGAGTGGTTCACCGATCCCGAGCTACGACGCGGCCCGCGAGGAGATCGAGGAAATCGCCCGCGGTGTCGTCGACGGCGGCGGCGGGCTGCTGCAGTTCGTGCCCGACATTCCGGCGGGCGGCTACCAGCCGGTTCTTCAGACGGTGTTCGACGTGGCCGAGGATGTCGGGCTGCCGGTCACCTTCACGCTGGTCGTCGGCAATACCGGCGACCCGACGTGGCCGGACGCCATCACCATGATCGAGAAGGCCAATTCAAGGACGGGCGCCGGCGACCCACAATTCACCGCGCAGCTACTGCCCCGCCCGATCGGGCTGATCATCGGACTGCAGCTGACCGCCAACCCGTTCGTGCTCTATCCCAGCTACCAGGAGATCGCGCACCTGCCACTGGCCGAGCGCGTCGCCGAGATGCGTAAGCCCGAGGTGCGCGCCCGCATCCTGGCCGACAAACCCGGCCACGGGCATCCGATCTTGTATGTCGCGCAGATGTGGGACTGGATCTTCCCACTGGACGACAACCCCAACTACGAGCCCGACCCGGCCGACAGCATCGGCGCACGGGCCCGCGCACTGGGCATCAACCCGATGGAAGAGGCCTACGACCGGCTACTCGACGACGAAGGCCGCGCCATGCTGCTGGTCGCGACCAGCAACCTGCAGAACCAGACGCTCGACACCGTCGGCGAGCTACTCCATCGCGACGACGTCGTGCTCGGCCTCGGCGACGGCGGCGCGCACTACGGAATGATCTGCGACGCAAGCTATTCGACGTACTTCCTGGCCCACTGGGCGCGCGACCGCAAATCCGGCCGCTTCGAGGTATCCGAGGCTGTCCGCCGCCTCACCTCGGTGCCGGCCCGCGTCGCGGGGCTCGCCGACCGCGGCCGCATCGCGGTGGGCTACAAAGCCGACCTCAACGTCATCGACCATTCGGCGCTGCGGATCCACAAGCCGGTGCTCACCTACGACCTGCCCGCCGGTGGGCGCCGACTCGACCAGACCGCCGAGGGCTATGTGGCCACCATCGTCACTGGCGAGGTGATCGCCGAAAACGGCGTACCGACCGATGCGCGGCCGGGCAAATTGATCCGCGGTCGCCAATCAGTACCCGCCTGATCCCACCCGGGTCTGCGGCCGAGCCGGGCGTCAATGTGCCCACCTCTGAGCGAAATGGTGGAACTTTTCGCTCGAAGGCGGGCACATCGGGCATCGCCTCCATCAGAGGCGGATGTGGCAGTTGATTCGTTAGCCCGACAGCGCGTCGACCAGCGCCGCCAACTGGTCCGGTGACACCGAGTTGGGGCACTGGGTCTTCAGATCGAGCAGCGGCTGGGCGATGCGCTTCAAGTCCAACGCTTCACCAGGGTGGCCGATGAAGTACCCCCGGATCGTCGATTTAGCTTCTGCCGGCGGTTGACCGACCGCGGTCGTCAGCAGATTGTTGGCATCCGGGTGAGCATCGAGATAGCCGCTCGCCGAATTCAGCACCCCGCTGGCGGTCGCAGCGACGCCGCTGGCCGAGCATGGGTCGGCGGCACTCGCCGTCGGCGCAATCATCAGGCAAAGTGCACAGGCGGGGACCACTCCAAAAAGCATGTGCCGTAAAGATTTTCCCACTATGTCGTCCCTTTCATCCCCAACTTGTTCGAACATTCAGTACATCAGTTACCCAGAAATACGAAAAACCCGGCCCCACGCGGGGACCGGGCTTCTCGTTGTCTGATGGACTCAGAAGTCCATGCCACCCATACCACCGGTCGGGTCGCCCGCAGGAGCGGCGGCCTTCTCCGGCTTGTCGGCCACAACGGCCTCGGTGGTCAGGAACAGCGCCGCGATGGACGCCGCGTTCTGCAGCGCCGAACGCGTCACCTTGACCGGGTCGGCAACGCCCGCCTTGAGCAGGTCCTCGTACTCACCGGTGGCGGCGTTGAGACCGACGCCCGGCTTGGAGTTAGCGACCTTCTCGGCGACAACGCCGGGCTCGAGCCCACCGTTGAAGGCGATCTGCTTCAGCGGAGCCGACAGCGCCACGCGGACGATGTTGGCACCGGTGGCCTCGTCGCCCGTGAGCTTCAGCTCATCCAGCGACGGTGCCGCCTGCAGCAGAGCCACGCCACCACCGGCGACGATGCCCTCCTCGACAGCGGCC
>CBAAAS010000529.1:0-2870 GCA_964658855.1 uncultured Mycobacterium sp. | reverse complement strand
GGGGCCTGACACCGAGATGGCGGCGACTACCGAACCGCCGGAATCGCGTACCGGTGCCGACACGCTGGCCACCCCGGGCTCTCGTTCCGCGGCGCTTTGCGCCCAACCGCGTCGCCGTACTTCGGCCAGCGTGCGGTCGCTGAACTTGGCGCCGGGCAATACCGCTGCCCGGGTGGCGTCATCGCTGTAGGCCAACAGCACCTTGGCGCCCGAACCGGCCGTCATCGGCAACCGTGCGCCGACCAGGACGGTATCGCGAAGGCCCGCAGGAGGTTCCATCGCGGCGATACAGATCCGGGAAGTGCCTTCGCGGCGGTACAACTGCACGCTCTCGCCGGTGATCTCACGCAGCCGCGGCAGGACCGCCGCGCTGGCTGCCAGTATCGGGTCGTTGACCTGAGTCGCCAATTCGCTGACCGCAGGTCCCAGTCGCCACCGTCCCTCGCCGTCGCGGGCGAGTAATCGGTGAACTTCCAAGCCAGCGGCCAGCCGGTGCGCAGTGGCCCTGGGCAGCCCGGTTCGATCACACAATTCGGCTAGCCCGCATGGTGATTCCGCGATTGTCTGCAATACCCCCACGGCTTTGTCGAGAACGCCGATGCCGCTATCCTGTCTCACAGAGAGATACTAGCGTCTTACATAGTGAGATCGAAGAATTGGGATGAGCTCGTGACAGAAACTTCAGCCCCCGACACTGCGCGCCCGCGCACGCTCGCGGAAAAGGTATGGGACGACCACCTGGTGACGTCGGGCGACGGCACCGAACCCGACTTGATCTACATCGATCTGCACCTGGTGCACGAAGTGACCAGTCCGCAGGCGTTCGATGGACTGCGGTTGGCGGACCGCCCGGTGCGCCGTCCCGATCTGACACTGGCCACCGAAGACCACAACGTGCCGACGATTGACATCGACAAGCCGATCGCTGACCCGGTGTCCCGCATCCAGGTGGAGACCCTTCGCCGCACTTGCGACGAGTTCGGGATTCGGCTTTACCCGATGGGTGATATCGAGCAGGGCATCGTCCACGTCGTCGGGCCGCAACTGGGTCTGACTCAGCCGGGCATGACGGTCGTGTGCGGTGACAGCCACACCTCGACGCACGGCGCATTCGGCGCAATCGCAATGGGCATTGGAACTTCCGAGGTGGAGCACGTCCTGGCCACCCAGACACTCGCGCTGCGTCCGTTCAAGACAATGGCCGTCAACGTCGATGGCCAATTGCCGGCCGGAGTGACCGCGAAGGACATCATCCTTGCCGTCATCGCCAAGATCGGAACCGGAGGTGGCCAGGGGCACGTCATCGAATACCGCGGCAGCGCCATCGAATCGCTGTCGATGGAAGCGCGGATGACGGTCTGCAACATGAGCATCGAGGCCGGCGCCAGGGCGGGCATGGTGGCACCGGATGCCACTACCTACGAATTTCTGCGCGGCCGCCCGCATGCGCCGACGGGAGCCCAGTGGGATGCGGCGCAGGCCTATTGGGACCAACTGCGCACCGACGACGGCGCCGAATTCGATACCGAGGTCTATTTGGACGCCGCGTCCTTGACCCCGTTCGTGACGTGGGGGACCAACCCGGGCCAGGGCGTGCCGTTGGGGGCCAGCGTCCCCGACCCCGAGCTGATGACCGACGACAACGAGCGACAGTCGGCCGAGAAAGCGCTGGCGTACATGGATCTTCGGCCTGGGACGCCGATGCGGGAAATTGCGGTCGACACGGTGTTCGTCGGGTCGTGCACCAACGGCCGCATCGAGGATCTGCGCGCGGTTGCCGAGATCCTGCGTGGCCGAAAGGTGGCCGACGGCCTGCGGATGCTGGTCGTGCCAGGGTCGATGCGGGTTCGCGCGCAGGCCGAAAGTGAAGGCCTGGGCCAGATCTTCACCGACGCGGGCGCCGAGTGGCGTCAGGCCGGCTGCTCGATGTGTCTGGGCATGAACCCCGACCAGCTCGCGCCGGGGGAGCGCTGCGCGGCGACGTCGAACCGCAACTTCGAGGGCCGCCAAGGCAAGGGCAGCCGTACGCATTTGGTGTCACCGGCGGTTGCTGCCGCCACCGCGGTGCGCGGAAAACTCTCCTCGCCGGACGACCTGAACTGATTAGGGGGAAATCCAATGGACGCCTTTCACACCCACACCGGGATCGGAGTGCCGCTGCGGCGGTCCAATGTCGACACCGACCAGATCATTCCCGCGGTCTATTTGAAGCGAGTAACCCGAACAGGTTTCGACGATGGACTGTTCGCGGCATGGCGCAATGATCCGTCTTTCATCCTCAATCTCAGCCCATTCGACAGAGGTTCAGTACTGGTTGCCGGACCGGATTTCGGCACCGGATCTTCACGCGAGCATGCGGTGTGGGCGCTTATGGACTACGGCTTCCGGGTGGTGATCTCGTCGCGGTTCGGTGACATTTTCCGGGGCAATGCGGGCAAGTCCGGTCTGTTAGCGGCCGAAGTTGCTCAAGATGATGTCGAACTTCTTTGGAAGCTCATCGAGAGCAACCCCGGGCTGGAAATCACTGTGAATCTTCAAGATCGGAATGTGTCGGCGGGAACGGTGGTGGTGCCGTTCAACATTGACGATTACACCGCGTGGCGTCTGCTTGAAGGTCTCGACGACATAGCCCTTACGCTGCAGAAACGCGACAACATCGAAGCCTTTGAGGTGGGCCGACCGGACTGGAAGCCGAAGACTTTGCCGGTTGCCTAACGGCTAGATTGAGCCCGAATTCGTGGCGGCACAGGGCCGTATTGGACAGCTGCGCCACCTGCCAAGGGCGGCAAGCGGATTGCTAAGAAATTCGCCATGCGCCATTGAAATTGCGCGTGGCTCTTGGAAATCAGGCACTTGAGGGTTTACCGTGT
>CBAAAS010000528.1:0-2877 GCA_964658855.1 uncultured Mycobacterium sp. | reverse complement strand
TCATCGGCGCCTCGATCGGGGTGGGGTCGCAAGTCGGTCGTCGGCTGCTCGCGGCGTCACCGCTGCCCAACTGGCTGGCCGATTCGCTGCGCGCGGCGGTGGCCGGCGTCTTGGCGCTGCTCGGATTGTCGGGTCTGGTGGCGGCCTGCTCGCTGGTCGTGCATTGGTCGACGATGCAGGACTTGTACGGCATCACCAGCTCGATCTTCGGCCAGTTCAGCTTGACGCTGCTGTCGGTGCTCTACGTGCCCAACGTCATCGTGGCGACGGCCGCGATGGCGGTGGGATCCAGTGCTCACCTGGGTTTTGCGACGTTCAGCTCGTTCACCGTCTTCGGCGGGGACGTTCCCGCGCTGCCCGTGCTGGCTGCGGCCCCGCACCCGCCGCTGGGGCCGGTGTGGGTCGCGCTGCTCATTGTCGGAGCATCCGCGGGAGTCGCTCTCGGTCAGCAGTGTGCGCGACGGCCGTTGCCGCTGTCCGATGCGATAGCGAACGTCGGGATTGCGGCGTTGCTGGCGGCGCTGGGCCTGGCCCTGCTCGGCTACGCCGGCAGCGGACAGCTGGGCAATTTCGGCGGCGTTGGAATCGACCAGGGGACTTTCGGTTTCGCGATCTTCCTATGGTTCACCGCGATCGGCACGCTCACCGTCGTGATGGCCGGCGGCATCAGGCGCCGTCCGCGCGCACCCAAGCCGGTCCGCGTCGAGGCGCCCGTGCTTGCCGAACCGATGGCCGACTTCGAGGCCGACGATGCCGAGGTGCATTTTGACGGCTCTGATGCGCCGGACCTCGACGAACCTGCCGACGGGTTCGATAGTCCGACTCCGGACCGGCCCACATCGTCGCCGACAGAATTCGATGGTCCGCCTCCTCCGCTGGCCGCGGACCGGCCCGCATCCTCGCCGGACGAGGACCGCTAGGCTCTGACCTGTGCAGCAACCGTTCCGTGTGCCACCCAGCGCACCGGCTCGATTGGTGGTGCTGGCATCTGGCACCGGCTCACTGTTGGCCTCGCTGCTGGACGCCGCCGTCGATGACTATCCGGCGAGGGTGGTGGCCGTCGGCGTAGATCGCGACTGCGCAGCCGTCGACATTGCTGCCGCCGCGTCGCTGCCGTCCTTTCGGGTGCGGCCGGCCGATTACCCCAACCGCGCCGCGTGGGATGTCGCGCTCACCGAGGCGACCGTGGCACATTCGCCGGACCTCGTGATATCGGCTGGTTTTATGAAAATCCTTGGTTCAGAATTTCTTTCGAAGTTCGTAGGCCGCACCTTGAACACCCATCCAGCTCTGCTGCCGGCATTCCCGGGCGCGCACGGGGTGGCCGATGCGTTGGCCCACGGCGCCAAAGTCACCGGGTGCACGGTGCACCTGGTCGACGCCGGCACCGACACCGGGCCGATACTTGCCCAGCAGGCTGTTCCGGTGCTCGACGACGATGACGTAGAGACCCTGCACGAACGCATCAAGGTCACCGAACGGCGACTCTTGGTAGATGTGATAGCCGCGGTGGCGACCGGCGGCGTGACCTGGATCGGACGAAAGGCGACTATCGGATGAGCGGCTACGAGGAGAAGCGGCAGATTCGCCGCGCGTTGATCAGCGTCTACGACAAGACCGGTCTGGTTGAACTCGCCAAGGGGCTCGCCGACGCCGGCGTGGAGATCGTCTCGACCGGCTCGACCGCGAAAACCATTGCCGACAAAGGTATTCCCGTCACCCGGGTGGAGGAGCTGACCGGTTTCCCGGAGGTGCTCGACGGCCGGGTCAAGACCCTGCACCCGCGGGTACACGCCGGCTTGCTGGCGGATCTGCGCAAACCGGAGCACGCCGCCGCCCTCGAGCAACTCGGCATCGCGGCGTTCGAATTGGTGGTGGTCAACCTGTACCCGTTCAGCGCGACCGTCGAATCCGGCGCGGGCGTCGACGAATGCGTGGAGCAGATCGACATCGGCGGGCCGTCGATGGTTCGCGCGTCCGCCAAGAATCACCCCAGCGTCGCGGTGGTGACCGACCCGCTCGGCTACGACGGTGTGCTCGCCGCGGTGCGCAGCGGCGGGTTCACCCTTGCCGAGCGAAAGAGGCTGGCGTCGTTGGCGTTTCGGCACACCGCGGAGTACGACGTGGCGGTGGCCGGCTGGATGGAGTCGACGCTGGCGCCCGAGGAGTCGGCCGCGGCATTCCCCGGCTGGGTGGCGGGCACGTGGCGACGCTCGACCCAGCTGCGCTACGGCGAGAACCCGCATCAGCAGGCCGCGCTCTACGTCGACGACGGCGGCTGGCCCGGCCTGGCGCAGGCCGATCAGTTGCACGGAAAAGAGATGTCGTACAACAACTTCACCGACGCCGACGCGGCCTGGCGGGCGGCCTTCGACCACGACCAGATCTGCGTGGCGATCATCAAGCACGCCAACCCGTGTGGCATCGCCGTCTCAGCTGACTCGGTCGCGGATGCGCACCGAAAAGCCCACGAGTGCGACCCACTCAGTGCATTCGGTGGTGTGATCGCGACCAACACCGAGGTGAGCGTCGAGATGGCCGAGTACGTCAGCACGATCTTCACCGAGGTGGTCGTGGCACCGGCCTACGCACCGGGTGCGGTCGAGGTGCTGGCGCGCAAGAAGAACGTCCGGGTGTTGGTCGCCTCAGAGCCCATGGATGACGACACCGAGCGTCGTCAGATCAGCGGCGGGCTATTGGTGCAGCAGCGCGACCGGATCGACGCGCCCGGCGATGACCCGGACAACTGGACGCTGGCCGCCGGAGCCGCGGCCGACCCAGCCACCCTGGCAGACCTGGCGTTCGCCTGGCGAACCTGCCGCGCCGTGAAATCCAATGCGATCGTGATCGCCGGCGGCGGTGCCACCATCGGCATCG
>CBAAAS010000527.1:0-2882 GCA_964658855.1 uncultured Mycobacterium sp. | reverse complement strand
GGCGACGAGGAGACGTGGCTGCTAATGAAGCGTCCCGATGACGAGGGCGACGCAGGAAAGCGGCCCAACGAGTGACGGTAATCTGTGCGGTCATGGGCACGACGTACAGATGGGTGGCAGTCGCGACTGCGGTTGCCTGCGCGCAGCTGCTTCCCGCGACGGCGCGGGCCGATATGCACAACATCACCTACGTCGCGCGGGTCGACGGCGTGGCCCCCGGTAGTCAGGCGACCTTCATCACCGCCGAGAATCAGACGAACATGGCTCAGTTGAGTGCGTTTCCCGGCAACGCTTTCCAGGCCAACGCTGTGCTGGCGGATCCTCGTCACGCCGGAATGGAAATTGCGGTGAAGTGGCCGTATTCCGCGAGTGTGCATTGTGAAATCGACGTCGACGACAAGGTATTCGTCCAGATCGACCAGGTGGTCCACCCAGCCCCCGGCAGCGCCGACCCGACGAACGGCGTGCTGCCCTGCGGCGCACCACTGCCCACCCCTTAGACCGGCCGCCAGTCCGATGCGTCCGCCCAGGCCCACGCTCGGCGGTAGGCATCGAGAAACCACGGCTCTTTCGCGGCCACGTACGTCTCCATACCGTTGTCAGGCGTTGTCGCGCGCTCTGCTTCTCGCTTGACTGCCAGATAGTCTTCGCGCGCATCGGGATTGGCTGCCAACCAGTCGACGAACAACAGCGCGAACTGCTGATTGGGCCAGCCGTCGACGCGCAGATGGACGTAGGTCGGGCGGCCCGGGTCGGCCGACGCATGAATCCGCTTGTGCCACAGAGCTTCATCATCGGTGTGGTCGAACTCCGCGACAGTGCTGCGGGAATCCGGCTTGCTCACGTCGGCAGTGATCGGCATGCGCAGATATCCCGCGCCGCTCAGCGCCTCGCCCAAGTCGTCGGCGACGTCCAGCGAGGCGACCGTTACCTGGATGTCGATGGCGTCCTTGGCGTCAAGCCCCTGCACCGCCGTCGAACCGATGTGGTCGATGCGGACAGCGCGATGTCCACACGCGGTGTTCAGCCGCGCCACGATACGGCGGGCCTGTTCCGGCCAGGATGGGTCATGGGGCACCAGCACCGGGCGCGGGCGGGCCGGCTCACCGGTCTCGAGGTTGCGCGCGAACGGCAGGATCCGCTGATGCCACAGCTCGCGCGCCTGCTCGACCAATTCCTCTGCACTGCCGGTGTTGTCGAGCCACACGTCGGCGACCGCTCGGCGCTGCTCCTCAGTGGCCTGCGCGGCGATCCTGGCTCGGGCGTCCTCCTCGCTGAAGCCGCGGTGTTCGGTCAACCGCTTCACCCGGAGGTCTTCGTCGGCGTTGACGATCACCACCAACGGGAACATCGGCGCCATTCCGGATTCCACCAGCAGCGGGATGTCCTCCACCACTACGGCGTCCTCGCCGGCGCTGGCGATCAATTCGGACCGGCGCTTGCCGACCAGCGGATGCACGATCCCGTTAAGCGTCTGGCGCTTCTCGTCATCGCTGAAGGCGATCGCGGCCAACGCCGGTCGGTTGAGCGATCCATCGTCGGACAGGATCTGTTCGCCGAACGCCTCGACCAGCTTGGTCAGGCCCTCGGTGCCCGGCTTGACCACCTCGCGGGAGATCACGTCGCCGTCGACGACGACTCCGCCGAGATCGCTCAATGTTGAGGACACGGTCGACTTTCCGGCGCCGATACCGCCGGACAGGCCAATGCGCAGCACCGCACCAGTGTGTCAGGGCCGCGCTGGGCTGAATCCTCGGGCTCGTAACGGAAAGACGAAAGCCCCGACTCGCCTGAGCCGGGGCTTTCGTTCGGATCTGATTGTTAGGCGCTGCCTGCGAGCTTCTCCCGCAGTGCGGCGAGTTGCGCATCGCTGGCCAGTGAGCCACCGGTGGGCGCATCGTCGCTCGAGGAGCTGCTCGACTGCGGCCGGGCGGCCTCTTCGGCCTCGGCAGCGGCGAACTTCTCCATCTGCGCGGTATGCATCTTGTGCCGCCGCTCGGCCTCGGCGTAGCGGGCCTCCCACTCGGTGCGCTGCGTGTCGAAACCTTCGAGCCACTCGTTGGTTTCGGCGTCGAAGCCCTCGGGGAAGATGTAGTTGCCCTGGTCGTCGTAGCTGTCGGCCATGCCGTACTTGGCGGGGTCGAATTCCTCGGTGTAGTCCTCGTTGGCCTGCTTGAGGCTCAGCGAGATCCGGCGACGCTCGAGGTCGATGTCGATGACCTTGACCATCGCGTCGTCACCGACGGCGACAACCTGGTCGGGCACCTCGACGTGACGCTCAGCCAGCTCGGAGATGTGCACCAAGCCTTCGATGCCTTCTTCGACACGGACGAACGCACCGAACGGCACCAGCTTGGTGACCTTGCCCGGCACGATCTGGCCGATGGCGTGGGTGCGGGCGAAGTGCCGCCACGGGTCTTCCTGAGTCGCCTTGAGCGACAACGAAACCCGCTCGCGGTCCATGTCGACGTCGAGCACCTCGACGGTGACCTCGTCGCCGACGGTGACGACCTCGGACGGGTGGTCGATGTGCTTCCAGGACAGTTCGGAGACGTGCACCAGACCGTCGACGCCGCCGAGATCGACGAACGCGCCGAAGTTGACGATCGAGGACACCACACCCTTGCGGATGGCGCCCTTCTGCAGCTGGTTGAGGAACTCGCTTCGCACCTCGGACTGGGTCTGCTCCAGCCAGGCGCGGCGGGACAGCACCACGTTGTTGCGGTTCTTGTCCAGCTCGATGATCTTGGCTTCGATCTCCTTGCCGATGTACGGCTGCAGATCGCGCACCCGGCGCATCTCGACCAGCGACGCAGGCAAGAAGCCACGCAGGCCGATGTCGAGGATCAGACCACCCTTGACGACCTCGATGACGGTGCCCT
>CBAAAS010000526.1:0-2888 GCA_964658855.1 uncultured Mycobacterium sp. | reverse complement strand
CTTGCCGTCGACGGAGTGTCGTGGCGAATCTTGTTGGAAGACCTCAACATTGCGTGGGCTCAGCATCACGCCGGGCAGCCGGTGGCGTTGCCGACGTCCGGGACGTCGTTTCAGCGGTGGGCGTCGCTGCTCGTCGAGCATGCGCACCGACGCGCGGTTGTCGAACACGCCGACGCATGGAAGCAGGCCGCGGCCGCGCCCGCGACACTGCCGGCCGTGCGCCCGGAGGTGGACACCCACGCCACCGCGGGACACCTGTCGGCACACCTGGGTACAGAGGACACCCGCGCGCTGCTCGGCGCGGTTCCGGCCGCGTTCCACGCCGGAATCCACGACATCTTGCTGATCGGATTCGCCCTGGCATGGGCGCAGTTCCTGGATGCCGGAGACACGCCGATCGGCATTGACGTCGAAGGCCACGGTCGCCACGAGGAACTGGCCGCCGACGTCGACCTGTCCCGCACCGTCGGATGGTTCACCACCAAGTACCCGGTGGCGCTGTCGGTGAATGGAACGTCGTGGGCGCAGGTCGTCGCGGGCGACGCCGCGTTGGGCGCGACCGTCAAGGACATCAAAGAGCAGCTTCGAGCGCTGCCCGACGGCCTCACCTACGGTCTGCTGCGCTACCTGAACGCCGATGTCGATCTGGACGGCTCCGACCCGGCGATCGGATTCAACTATCTGGGACGCCTGGGCGCACAGCGGACCGCCGAGGGCGGCAGCGACCTCTGGCGACTCGGCCAGGACAGTCTGTCCGTGGGCGACGCCGGCACGGCAGTGCCGATGCCGCTCGCGCACACCGTAGAACTCAACGCCGGCGCCGTCGACACCGAGGCGGGCCCGCAGTTACAGGCCGACTGGACCTGGGCGACGTCGGCGCTCGACCACGCACAGGTCACCCGGCTGAGTCGACTCTGGTTCGACGCCCTCGCCGGTATCTGCGCGCATGTCCGCGCCGGTGGAGGTGGGTTCAGTCCGTCCGACATCGCGCCCGCACGACTCAGCCAGCACCAGATCGACGAACTGCAGCGGCAGTACCGGATCGCCGACATTCTGCCGTTGACCCCGCTGCAGCAAGGGCTGCTGTTTCACACCAGCACCGCCCAGGCCAGCGTCGACATGTATGCGGTGCAGCTGGACTTCACCGTGACCGGCGCCTTGGACCCACGCCGTCTGCACGATGCGGTGCACACCGTCGTCTCCCGACATCCCCACCTGGCCGCCCATTTCCGCCAAGACTTCGACGAGCCGGTCCAGATCATTTCGGCAGATCCCGAGATGTCCTGGCGCTACCTCGATTTCAGCTCCGACAGCGGCCTCGACGATGAGCAGGAGATCGACCGGCTGTGCGCGGCAGAACGCGCCGCGGTCTGTGATCTCGCCGGCCAGCCGGCATTTCGGGCCGTCCTGATCCGCGTCGCGGAGCGACGGCACCGGTTCGTGTTGACCAACCACCACATCGTGCTCGACGGCTGGTCGATGCCGATCCTGTTACGCGAAATCTTCGCCAGTTATTTCAGGCAGCGGCTGGCCCCGGCCGCGTCGTACCGAAAATTCATCACCTGGCTGGCCGATCGGGACCTCGACGCCGCACGCTCGGCGTGGGGTCAGGCATTGGCCGGCCTCGCCGCACCCACCCTGGTCGGCCCGCAAGACCGGCTGCAGGATCGGCTGGGGCTCGGCGCCCGAGGCTTCGGGTCGTTCCAGGTTCCGGAACAGACCACCGCGGCGCTCGGCGAGTTGGCCCGCTCGTGCCACACCACCGTGAGCACCGTGTTGCAGGGCGCGTGGGCGATGGTTCTGACTTCACTGACCGGCCGCCACGACGTTGTGTTCGGCACGGCGCGATCCCGGCTCGGTCAGCTCGACGTGGCCGACGCGGAGTCGATGGTCGGCCTGTTGATCAACACGGTGCCGGTGCGGGCGAACATCGCCGAGGCGACCACCACCGCCGACCTGCTCGATCAACTGCAGAATTCCCACAACGACACACTCGAGCATCAGCACCTGGCGCTCAACGAGATTCACCGCGCCAGCGGGCACGAGCAACTCTTCGACACCCTGTTCGTGTACGAGAACTATCCCCTTGACGAGGGCGCTTCGATCGGCGGCGACGACGGTGACGCGTTGTCTATCGCGGAATTCACCAACCGCGAGTTCAATCACTATCCGCTGACTGTGGAAGCCCTGCCGGGTCGCGAACTCAACCTGCACGTCGAATACGACACCGACATCTTCGACGCACCCGGTATCGAGACGTTGATCGGACGGTTGCGGCGGGTGCTGGTCGCGATGACCACCGACCCGACACGACGGCTGTCATCGGTGGGCCTGCTCGATCCCGATGAACATGCCCGGCTGCAGCGGTGGTCGGGTGCCGACGTGACGGCGCCGGTCGGGGTTGCGCCGCGCCTGTTGGCGGCCGCAGTGACCGCCGACCCGGACGCGATGGCCGTGCTCGACGGCGACCGGCGGCTGTCCTACCGCGAACTGGACGAGTGGTCGACGCAGTTGGCCCGGACGCTGATCGAGGCGGGCGTCGGTCCCGAGCGCGCGGTCGGCGTGGCGGTCGACCGCTGCGCCGAATTGGTGGTGGTCTGGTGGGCGGTGCTCAAGGCCGGCGGTGTGTACGTGCCGGTGGACCGCACCCATCCCGTCGAGCGGATCGCAACGGTGTTGAATTCGGTTGCAGCACAGTGCGTTGTGACCTGTGGTGTCGACTCGGTGGCCGGCGCCGGGACTCGCCCGGTGCTGCGTGTCGATGGTCTCGACGTGTCCGGCCAGAGCACCGAACCGATCACCGACGCCGAGCGCTTGTCGGCACTGAGCGTGAACAACACCGCCTACGTCATCTTCACGTCGGGGTCCACCGGCGTGCCCAAGGGTGT
>CBAAAS010000525.1:0-2889 GCA_964658855.1 uncultured Mycobacterium sp. | reverse complement strand
CTTCGGGATCGTCCCGGGGCCGAGCACCACGACATTGCGCGGCCGCACGTCGACCTCGGTGACCACCTCGTGGGCCACCTGGTGTTCGATGCGCCGCACCTCGACCGGATCTTGCCAAGCGTTGGATTCGACCGCGACGGCGAAGGTCTCGCGGGAGTGTCCGGCGTCCAGCCGGACCGCGACGGCGCAGCCGATCCGCACACCCTCGACGCGGCCGGCGGCGCGTTCGATGTCGGTCGGGTAGATGTTGCGGCCGGCCATGATGATGACGTCCTTGACGCGGCCACACACCACGATGTGGCCATTCTCCATCTGGTAGCCCAGGTCGCCGGTGTCATACCAGCCCTGTTCGTCCTGAGCGGACAGGAATCCGCCCATGGTGAGGTAGCCCGGGGTGACGCATTCGCCACGCAGCTCGATGACGCCTACGCCGCGGGGAGGCATCACTTCGCCGTTCTCGTCGACCACACGGGCCTCGAGATCCTTCAGCAGCGGACCGAGCGATGCCAGCCGCCGGGTGTTGCCTTTGGTGGAGGGGACGGCGCGGCGCAGCGCGGCCAGCAGGTCCGCGTCGACCTCGTCGACGACCAGCCCGGCGTTGCACTCCGAGAACGACACCGCCAGCGTGGTCTCCGCCATGCCGTAGGCGGGCAGGATGGCCGACGGGTTCAGCCCGAAGGCCTTACCCGCGTCCAGCAGGTCCTCGACATCGGCGGGGTCGACGGGCTCGGCGCCGGATAGCGCGAACCGCAGCGTCGACAGGTCGTACTGACCCGGCTCGGCCTGCTTGCGCAGCCGCTTGGCGAACAGCGCGTAGGCGAAGTTGGGCGCCGCGGTCATGGTGCCCTTGTACTTGTCGATCAGCTTGGCCCACAGCAGGGTGTCGCGCAGGAAGTCCATCGGCGTGACCTTGACCAGTTCGGCGCCGAAGTACATCGGGATGGTCAGGAATCCGACCATGCCCATGTCGTGGAAGCAGGGCAGCCAGCTGACCATGACGTCCTTGTCGACGTCGTACTCGGCGCCGATGAACATGGCCTCGGCGTTGGAGTAGATGTTGCGGTGCGTGATCTGGACGGCCTTGGGGGACCCGGTGGACCCGGACGTCAACTGCATCAAAGCCAGGTCGTCTTCGCTGGTCTCGAGCGGGTCGATCGGCTCGCCCTCGAGCAGGTCGCTGATCTTGAGTACTTTGATGCCCTTTTCCTCCAACACCGGAATGGCGACGAGGAACGGCTCGGAGACGATGACGGCGTTCGCCTCGATCATCGCGATGACGTTCATGGTGTCTTCGGCCCAGACCGCGAGGTCGGTGCGCGGGGTGGGCTGGTGCAGCATCGTCAGGCTGGCGCCACGCATCCAGAGCGCCTGTGCCATCGGAGCGATCTCCACCGGGAACCCGGCCAGCACGCCGACGGCGTCACCGGGCCCGACCCCCGCAGCGGCCAGTCCACCGGAGATGCGGCGGGCCCGCTCGTACACCTCGAACCAGGTGTGCCGGACGGGCTCGTGCGGCTCGCCGGTGACCATGCCGCGCGCGCTCTGGTGAGCATTGCGGAACATGTTCTCGGTAAACCTGCTCACGATTGCCTCCTCGGTTGCGGCGCCGTCGCCCGGCTTTCAATGTTGCTCCTGCTCAAGCGCACATTGGGATAGCCGCGCGCCCACAATTGGGCAGCGATTTCATCTCGAATCGGTGGCGACGCCATCTCCCTACGCAACGCCGCCGGGTCGCCGATGGCACGCCCGCCGGTGAAGGCGGGCGACAGAACCAGGCGCGTTGCTCGACCGGAAATCATCACCGCGCCATATCTTAAACTCCTCTTAGAGAAGTGCCAAACTGTGGGGCGAAATCGATGCTCCGTACGTGGTCATGTCCTGTTGCTGGGCGCGGGAACCAGCCGGGCGCCGTGCACCGGGCCGCTGGCGACGCGGACCGTCCGGCACACACCGGCCCCGGAGAGTTCGGTGCCCACGTCGACGGCCGAGGACGCTGACCGGCACAGGAACGCGCACGTCGGTCCCGATCCCGACACGATGCCCGCGAGCGCCCCGGCCTCGACGCCGGCCCGCAAGACCCGGCGCAACGCCGGCATCATGCTCAGCGCGGCCGGCTGCAATTCGTTGCCCAACAGCGGCGCAAGCTGCTCTGGATCACCGCCGGCCAGGGCGGCCACCACCGGTTCGGGGTCACCGACCCGCGGCGGTGCCCCGACCTCCCTGAGCCGGTCGAGTTCGCGGAACACCTTCGGGGTGGACAGGCCGCCTTCGGCGAACGCGAGCACCCAATGAAAAGTGTTGCGGGCCAATACCGTAGCGAGCTCCTCGCCGCGGCCTGTGCCCAGCGCGGTACCGCCGTGCAAGGCGAACGGCACGTCGCTGCCGAGCTTCGCCGCCAGCGTGTGCAGATCGCGGCGGGCCACGCCGAGTTCCCACAGCGAGTTGAGCGCGACGAGAACGGCCGCCGCGTCCGCGCTGCCGCCGCCCATTCCGCCGGCCACCGGAATGCTTTTGTCGATCGAGATCGACACGTCCGGTGCACGGCCGACGTGGTCGGCCATCAGCTCGGCTGCCTGCCAAGCCAGATTGCGCTCGTCGACGGGAAGCTGCCCGGCACCCTCGCCGGTGACCTTCAGCGAAAGCACGTCGGCGTTGCGAACCGTGACCTCGTCAACCAGCGACACGGCATGAAACAACGTCGTGAGCTCGTGATAGCCGCTGTCCAGCAGGTCCCCGACGGCCAGATGGAGATTGATCTTCCCGGGCGTGCGGACCGTCACCGACCCAGTGGGCACCCACTGAGCAGCGATGCTCGGATCCATCGGCACCGAACGAGACTATCGCCCGGCGGTCAGCTTGCCGACGCGTGCCGCGCGCGGGTGCCGCCGG
>CBAAAS010000524.1:0-2890 GCA_964658855.1 uncultured Mycobacterium sp. | reverse complement strand
GGCTCGTAGCGCACACCCTTGAGCAGGTCGCCGTAGGTGACGCCGGTGGCGCAGAAGAAGACGTTCTCGCCGGCCACCAGGTCCCGGACCGTCAGCACCGCGTCGAGGTCGTAGCCGGCATCGAGCGCCTTCCGTCGTTCGGCGTCGTCGGTCGGTGCCAGCTGAGCCTGCAGTTCGCCGCCCATGCAGCGGATCGCCGCCGCGGCGATGATGCCTTCGGGGGTACCGCCGATACCGGCCAGCAGGTCGGTGCCCGAGCCGGGCCGGCACGCCGAAATCGCGCCCGCCACGTCGCCGTCGGTGATCAGCCGGATCCGGGCTCCGGTGGCCCGCACGTCCTCGATCAGCTGAGCGTGCCGCGGCCGGTCCAGGATGCATACCGTCATGTCGGGCACCGAGAGGCCCTTGACCTTGGCGACCGCGCGGATGTTGTCGGCGATCGGGGCGGTGATGTCGAGGACGTGAGCGGCGTCGGGACCCACGGCTATCTTGTTCATGTAGAACACCGCCGACGGGTCGAACATCGCGCCGCGGTCGGCCACCGCGAGCACCGAGATCGCGTTGGGCATGCCCTTACTCATCAGCGTGGTGCCGTCGACCGGGTCGACGGCGAAGTCGCAGTCCGGGCCGTCGCCGTTGCCGACTTCCTCGCCGTTGTAGAGCATCGGCGCTTCGTCTTTCTCGCCCTCGCCGATCACCACGACCCCGCGCATCGACACCGAGTTCACCAGCTGGCGGATGGCGTCGACGGCCGCGCCGTCGCCGCCCTCCTTGTCGCCGCGGCCCACCCACCGGCCGGCCGCCATGGCGCCTGCCTCGGTGACCCGGACTAACTCGAGGGCTAAGTTGCGGTCCGGTGCTTCACGACGAGAACCTGCGGTCATGGTTGCCGATTGTCCCAGAGGCGGGTTGTCGGTCGGGAGCTGGGATACTTGTGCTGTGACCTCACAGCCAGAGCCCTCGGCCAAACCGGCCAAGCCCCGGCTGCTGCAGGACGGCCGGGACATGTTCTGGTCGATTGCCCCGCTGGTGGTTGCCTGCATCGTCCTGGCCGGCGTGGTCGGGATGTGCTCCTTCTCCCCGAGCGGAATCAGCCGCGGGCCAGTGCCGGCCTACGACGTCGCCAGCGCCCTCAACGCCG
The DNA here is from genome assembly GCA_964658855.1 of uncultured Mycobacterium sp. Taxonomy (GTDB): domain Bacteria; phylum Actinomycetota; class Actinomycetes; order Mycobacteriales; family Mycobacteriaceae; genus Mycobacterium. Next base: position 1,749 of record CBAAAS010000524.1, on the reverse strand, counting down.
ACGCGCAGACCCTGGGGTTCCCGGTCCGGCTGCCTCGCCTGCCTGCGGGCTGGCAGGCCAACTCCGGTGGTCGCGGCAGCATCGCTGACGGCCGGACCGACCCCTCGACGGGCCACCGACTGCGCGCGGTCACATCGATCGTCGGTTTCATCAGCCCGGGTGGTGAGTATCTGAGCCTGACCCAGAGCAACGCTGACGAGGAGAAGTTGGTCGGCGCGATTCATCCGTCGATGGTTCCGAGCGGCGCTGTCGACGTGAACGGTGTCCGCTGGGTCACCTACGAGGGTGACGGCGGTGTCGAACCGGTCTGGACGACGCGGCTGAACAGCCCGGCCGGTCCGGCTCAGGTCGGTATCACCGGCGCCGGTAACACCGACGAATTTCGTACTCTGGCGGCGGCCACCGAGACTCAGCCGCCGCTACCCTCACAACGACCTAAATGGCCTAAGAAGGGGAACTGAGTCATGAGCGCACCGGTAGCAGACCTCACCGGCTGGTCAGTGGAACCGTTCACCGGCGGGGGATACACCCACGACGTCTATCGCCGCGGCGAAGGACCCGGCGTCGTGCTGATCCCCGAGATACCGGGCATCCACCCGGGCGTGCTGGGGCTGGGCAACCACCTGGTGGACAACAATTTCACCGTGGCAATCCCTTCGCTGTTCGGTGAGCCCGGACGCGCAAAAGACGCCGGCTATGTGATCTCGACCATCGCGCGGGCTTGTGTGGCAAGGGAATTCGCGGCGTTCGCGACCAACAAGCAGCGTCCGGTGTCCGTATTTCTGCGGGCGCTGGCCCGCGACCTCAACAAGTCGACCCCGGGCAAGGGCGTCGGCGTGATCGGCCACTGCTTCACCGGCGGTTTCGCGTTGGCCGCCGCGGTCGACGACAGCGTGCTCGCCCCGGTGCTCAGCCAGCCGTCGGTGCCCTTCCCGCTGACGCCGCGACAGCGGCGTGATCCCGGGGTCAGCGACCTGGAGTTGAACGCATTCAAAGACCGTGCCGACAAGGAGGGGTTGTGCGCCATCGGTCTGCGCTTCACCGAGGACAAGGCGGTTCCCGGCGAACGGTTCAAGACGCTCAAAGACCGGCTCGGTGACGCGTTCGAGGTGATCGAGATCGATTCGAGTCCGGGCAACGAGCACGGCTTCTCCCGGATGGCGCACTCGGTGCTGACCGACGAGGTGCGTGAGGTCGATGGCCAGCCGGCCTACGAGGCCCGCAAGCGGGTCGTCGAGTTCCTCAACGAGCGGCTGCGTTAGCGGCCTGTCGCCTGCGCTGATCGGTGATGAACCGAATCGACATGCGCTGCAACAGAGTCGGTGCCAGCCGGGCGAATACCCAGGACGCGTAGGCCAGTCGCGGCTTCACCACCAGTGCCTTGTTGCGGCGGATCGCCTTCAACGTGTCACTGGCCAACCGGTCGGCGCTGTAGGCGTTCTTCACGCCCGAGCCGTCCAGAAAGTAGTCACGGCCGACGAAGCCGCCGATGGCGCCCTTGTCCAGGATCGGCGTCTCGACAGCGCCCGGGCACACCGCCAGCACGCCCACACCGCGGGAAACGGCCTCCGAGCGCAGTGCAAGCGACAGCCCGACGATCGCGTGCTTGGTCATCACGTAGCTGGTGAGCTGGCCGGCCGCGGTCAGCCCCGCCATCGACGCGGTGTTGATGATGTACCCGTGGCCTTGGCGCAGCATCACCGGGTAAGCGGCGGTCACGCCGTGCACGACGCCGCGGATGTTGACGTC
>CBAAAS010000523.1:0-2893 GCA_964658855.1 uncultured Mycobacterium sp. | reverse complement strand
TCGGCCTGCTGCTGTTGACCGGCACCACAATTCGCGAAGTGCCCGAGACGCTGCGGTCGATGTTCGGCACCCGGATGTTCGACCACGCCGACGGCGACGACATTTATTACGACGACGACGAAGCCGTCGAAAGCGAAGTTGCGGAGGACTTTTCCGACGGCTACTACGACGAGTCATCGGTCGATGACGACGCTGAAGCAGCCCAGGCATGGCCATCGAGCGCCGAGCCGGCGGCGGTCGATGAGAACTCGACGGCGCCCGAGAACGCGGCGTCGCGCACCCGCAAGCGTGTTGCCAAATCTGAAGCCAAACGTACTGCCACACAAGACACTCTGGTTCTCGACAGGGTTGTCGAGGGGCCCTATGTTCTGCCGTCGCTGAGCCTGCTGGTCGCTGGGGACCCGCCAAAGAAACGCAGCGCCGCCAACAACGTGATGTCCGATGCGATCAGCGAAGTGCTCAACCAGTTCAAGGTCGACGCATCGGTGACCGGGTGCACCCGCGGACCCACGGTCACCCGCTACGAGGTGGAACTGGGCCCGGGCGTCAAGGTGGAGAAGATCACCGCGCTGCAGAAGAACATCGCCTACGCGGTGGCCACCGAGAGCGTCCGGATGCTGGCGCCGATCCCGGGGAAGTCCGCGGTCGGCATCGAGGTCCCCAACACCGATCGCGAAATGGTACGTCTCGCCGACGTTCTCACCGCGGCGCCGACCCGCCGCGACCATCACCCACTGGTGATCGGGCTGGGCAAGGACATCGAGGGCGACTTCATCTCGGCCAACCTGGCCAAGATGCCGCACCTGCTGGTCGCCGGTTCCACGGGGTCCGGTAAGTCCAGCTTCGTCAACTCCATGCTGGTGTCGCTGCTCACCCGGTGCACCCCGGAAGAGGTCAGGATGATCCTGATCGACCCGAAGATGGTGGAACTGACGCCGTATGAAGGCATTCCGCACCTCATCACCCCGATCATCACCCAGCCCAAGAAGGCGGCCGCCGCACTGGCGTGGCTGGTCGAGGAGATGGAACAGCGCTACCAGGACATGCAGGCGTCCCGGGTGCGTCACATCGACGACTTCAACGCCAAGGTGCGATCCGGCGAGATCACCGCCCCATTGGGCAGCCAGCGCGTCTACCGGCCATACCCGTACGTCGTTGCGATCGTCGACGAGTTGGCCGACTTGATGATGACCGCCCCGCGTGATGTCGAAGACGCCATCGTTCGCATCACCCAGAAAGCCCGTGCCGCAGGCATTCACCTCGTGCTGGCCACCCAGCGGCCGTCGGTCGACGTGGTGACCGGCCTGATCAAGACCAACGTCCCGTCCCGGTTGGCGTTCGCGACGTCGTCGCTGATCGACAGTCGGGTGATCCTCGACCAGGCCGGCGCCGAAAAGCTGATCGGCATGGGCGACGGACTCTTCCTGCCGATGGGTGCCGGAAAACCGATCCGGTTGCAGGGCGCGTACATCACCGATGAGGAGATCCAGGCCGTCGTGGCCGCCTGCAAAGAGCAGGCCGAGCCCGAATACACCGAGGGCGTCACCGCAGCCAAGCCCAGCGGGGAACGCACCGATGCCGATCCCGACATCGGCGACGACATGGACGTCTTCCTGCAGGCCGTCGAGTTGGTGATATCCAGCCAGTTCGGCTCGACATCGATGCTGCAGCGCAAGCTTCGGGTCGGGTTCGCCAAAGCCGGCCGGCTGATGGACCTGATGGAGACCCGCGACATCGTCGGCCCGAGCGAAGGTTCCAAAGCGCGCGACGTGTTGGTCAAGCCTGAGGACCTGGCCGGAACGCTGGCGCTGATCCGCGGTGGCTCTACCGCCGACGGCTCGGATGCCGACGGCGAAATCGACTGAGCCGCAGACTAGTCGAGCCGAGACGCCTGGTAGTAGTAAATGCTCCAGCCGTCCTCGTCGTGCTTGACAACCACGCCGAGGAACACGCTGACGACCCGCTGGTCTGGGAACGTGAAGTCGGCGTGGACATATCCGAGCACCTGGTCGGCGGCCAGTCGGCGGGCCTGCAGGATCTGGTATTCGACCGTCAGGCCTACCGGTTGGCTCGCGTAATAGTCGATAACGCCTTGGCGCCCAAGGCTGTAGGGGCGTAGACCCTGGAAGATGGCGTCCTCGGTGAAGACCTCGGAAACCTGCACGGGCTGGTGTGCGTCGATGCCGGCCTTCCAGCGGTCCAGTGCATCGCGCAGCGCATCAGTGTCCGGCACTTTGACCTCCATCCACATGAACGATCTCGCCGGTGACAAACGACGAGTTCTCCAGATACAACACGGCCTTGACGACATCGTCGATCTCGCCCACGCGCCCCAACGGATGCCTCTTGGCCAATGCAGCGTATGTCTCCGGATCATGCATGGGAGTGCGAATGTCGCCGAGAGCGACGGCGTTGCACCGGATACCGTGCTTGGCGTACTCGATGGCCAGTTCTTTGGTCACGGCGTTCAACCCGCCTTTGGTCAGTGACGCCAACGCCGACGGGACCGCAGAGTCGGCGTGGTCGACCAGGCTGGTGGAGATGTTGACCAGGTGGCCGCCCGTCCCGCCACTCAGCATCGCGGACACCGCGGCCCGCGAAACCTCGAAAAAGCCGCGAAGATTGACGCCGGTGATCGCGTCGAAGTCTGCGTCGGTGTATTCGGTGAATGGCTTGGAGATGAAGATTCCGGCGTTGTTGACCACTGTTCGGATCTGGCCGAACCGCTCCAGGGCGGCGTCGACGACGCGTTGGCCGACACCGGGTTGCGCGATATCCCCGGCGACCGCGAGCACCATCGGATCGTCGCTTGGCGTCACGTTCCGCGAGTTGGCGACGACGGCGTAGCCGAGGCTGCGGTAGCCGACGACCAAGCCGGCGCCGATGCCCTGGG
>CBAAAS010000522.1:0-2895 GCA_964658855.1 uncultured Mycobacterium sp. | reverse complement strand
AAGCACACATGACCCAAATGCAGAGTGACGTCAGCGTCGACGTACACCACCTCGGCGGCGAGGTAATACTTTGGTGCTCAACAGCGCATCATCACATCGGACACCTTCGCCAAAGGTTGGATGCCACCATCGAATATTCGCCCCGCGACGGCGGAACGCAGCCGTGGCCGCCGCGCGACCAGTGGGGTCCAGTTATCTGGTGGGCCGTGACATGCCCAGACGGCTGCCCCAACAAATTCGGTGGCCCCGTCGATATCATCCGGCGGATTGTGAATGAGGTCGGCGACGACCCGAGGCGGACCGCGGGTGAATACACGCTTATACGTGCGGCACCCGAAGGCTTCAGCGCTAGCCGGAAGGCTCCCTTAATTCTCCGGCCATAGGTGTATCTGCCAGCGTGGCGAGGATATCCAAGCGCGATTGTGGTCGACCGTAGTAAAAGCCTTGCGCGAATGAATAACCGAGAGATTTCACGGTTGCTGCCTGGTGCGCATCCTCGACCCCTTCGGCGATCACCGGGAGGCCGAGCGCGATGCTGAGCAACGCGATGGCCCGCAGTAGCGGTGGCGTCGGCGAATCAACGGTGATGGTCGCGATGAACGATCGATCGAGTTTGAGAAGGTCGGTCGGCAGGATCTGGATTCTGTTCAGCGAGGAATAGCCGGTGCCGAAATCGTCGATGGCGACGCGAATCCCGCGGGAACGAAGTTCATGCAAAGCTGCGGTTGCCGCGGGTGTGTCCAGGTCGAACACGCTCTCGGTGACCTCGAGAACTAACTGGCGCGGTGGCCATCTGGTGTCGGCCAACACCTTGTCGACGCCGGCAACGTAACCTGGCTTGCCCAGCTCGAGGCCCGAAACGTTGACGTGGACTGCCAGGGGCTCATTGCCTTTCGCCTTTTGCACGGCGTGCGCGTCCAGGCATGCACGCCGCAGCACGTAGCTATCCAGTTCTACGATCAGCCCTGATTCCTCGGCGACCCGAATGACTTCTCCGGTTGTCACGTTTAATCTGCTGGGTGGCGCCCATCGAATGAGGGCTTCGATCCCGACCACCTTCCCGCTCTCGGCCAGGGTGACGATCGGCTGATACAGAACCTCTACTGCGTCGTTGGCGATGGCATCCGCCAACTGGATCGCCAGCGGGCTTTGGCCAGACGACTCGAGCACCGTGCGGTTGCCCCCCGTCCGCTCGGCTCGGTACAGCGCGACTTCGGCGCGACTAACCAGCAACGACGCTGAATCTCCCGACTGCCACGACGTGACTCCGGCCGAGCATCCGATCGAAATCGTTGCCCGCAGCTGATCGGTGAGGGCAAGGGCGCCCTGTTCGGTCGTGTCCGGCAGAAGCACGGCGAACCTGTCAATGTCCGGCCGCGTCAGGGTGTCCTCACGCCGCAGCAGAGGCAACCAAGATTTGACGAGGTGCCGCAATATCTCATCGCCGGCCCGGTGGCCCCCCAGTTCGTTGATTGTGGGAAGGCGGTCGAGGTTCACCACAACCAGCGCCGGCCCGGCCCCGCTGCGTTCCGCGAGAGCGATCTCCTGCCGGAGGGCGAGGTCGAATCCTCTACGGTTCGGCAGCCCGGTTACCACGTCGACATTGGCGTCCGAGGCGAACCGGCTCAGGAGTCCCACGACGATCCCGACGCCGACGGTCGTACCCGATGCAACCAGTCCAGACCACCATGGCGTCTCGGGGCGCAACGCCAACACCGTCATACAACATGTGACCGCGAAAAGCATGTGAGCGGCCACCAGCGCCCAGGCAAAGAACACGCAAACATCAATGGCGACAGAGACATACAAGCTCGACAGAGCAACAGCTGCGATCGCACTGGTCGACTCGTAGATTGCGATCGTGAGCATGACAGTGCCTGCTGCCGCCAGTGCGTGATGGTCTTCGGGACGAAGTTTGTGTCCCCACACCACCAGGCTGATGCCCACGAGCATCGCGGTCGCAGCAACGCCGTAGACGACAGATACGTTGCCTGGGCCGGACGGCATTGTCGTGGCAACAATGACGCCCAGGCTTCCGCTCACGAAGAAGAGCACGCCGGTGGTGTAGGCCATCACCGTCGGGGTTGCAAGGACCGACCGCGCCCGCGCAGGAGCTAGGGCAGCACGCCGTGCTCGCGGGTACGTCACGCGGATCATTAAACAGCCAGCAATCGGGGCAGGCACCCAATGCGGGGCTTTGGTGACCCCGCGGACTTTGGTACCTCGAATCCGATACCGGCTTCCGTGGTCGGACGGAAGGATGTCGAATCATGACTGCCCACTCGACACCGTCCAATGGCCAAACCCGCCTGGCCTACGTCCTCGGCGTGCCGTTGGGCCGCATTGCCAACGCCAATGGCCCCAGATGGGAGAAGTCGTGTCCGGCAGCGACCTCATCGCTGAAGTAGAAGGCAACTTCCCGGAGCTCACCCAGGAAGTCGGCCGACGGCTGCACTTCGCGGATACCACTTGGAAAGACGCACAGCATCCTTCGCACTACTAGCCCAATTAGAGCCAGCCGGTACGAGCGGCGGCGACGGGTTCGGCCGGCTCGGGAGCCAGCTCGCCACTCTTCACCCCGTCGAGCAATCGCTGCACCGCGGCGACGATGTCCGGGGCCGCCGCGGCGAGTCCGGCCTTATCGGCTTCGCTCACCTCTTCCGGGTCAACCCCCGCACGGGACAAGACGGCATCCGGGTCGGCGAGTTCGGCGGCCAGCCACGACACCGGGTCGGCCGACAGCTCGGGAACGAAGTTGCGGCGTCCAGGCTCCCAGCCGTTGAAGCGGGGGTGGTGATGGGCCCGGTCAAGCGTGCCGGGTGGGCTCTCGGTCGAGCCGAACAGATCCACCCGCCAGACCGGGCGGGTGAACGAGATCGGGACACCGGCGTAGAT
>CBAAAS010000521.1:0-2908 GCA_964658855.1 uncultured Mycobacterium sp. | reverse complement strand
TCCCGGTGCACTGGCCGGTGCTGACCCGATGGGCCGACAACGACATGTTCGGTCATCTCAATAACGCGGTGTACTACCAACTTTTCGACACCGCGATCAACGGCTGGATCGGCGCAGGCGTCACGATCGACCCGGTGACGACGTCGGTGCAGGGCATCGTCGCCGAATCGGGCTGCCGGTACTTCTCCGAGCTGCATTTCCCGGAACGGCTCGTCGTCGGGGTGGCCGTCACCCGGCTCGGCAACAGCAGCGTCACCTATCGGCTGGGGGTTTTCCGGGCCGGCGAAGAGTTGGCTGACCCCGAAGACGCTGAGCCGCAGGCCGTCGCGGCGGTCGGCCACTGGGTGCACGTCTACATCGACAAGACCACCCGTCGGCCGACGCCCATTCCCGACGACCTCCGCGCGCTGCTGTCGACGGCCTGCGTGAGCTAGCCGTCAAAACTTTCTCGTTATGCTCGGCGAATGCCTTTTGTCAGCAAGACCGTTGAGGTTTCCGCCAACGCCGACACAATCCTGGCCATCGTCGCCGACTTCGAGTCCTACCCGGAGTGGAACGACGGAGTCGAGGGCCTGTGGGTGCTGGCCCGCTACGACGACGGGCGCCCCAGCCAGCTGCGTCTCGATGCGAAGTTCGAAGCCATCGAGGACAGCCTGATCCAGGCCGTCTACTACCCGAGCCCGACTCAGATCCAGACCGTGCTGCAGCAGGGCAACCTGTTCAAGAAACAGGAGCAGCTCTTCAGCGTGGTGGACACCGGTTCGTCGTCGTTGCTGACCGTGGATCTCGATGTCGAGCCGTCGCTGCCGATTCCGGCGCCGATGGTGAAGCAACTGGCCGGCAACGTGCTGGACTACCTCGCCGAGAACCTCAAGAAACGTGCCGAGGACCTGGCGACGAAAGCGTCGGGCGACTAGTCCCAGATCCCGCTGCCGGCCAGCCGCTCGGTAAGGCGACGGGCTCCGTCGTTGAACCCCCAGTCGGTGTGCTCGACCACCGCGGCAGTGTCCCGGCGGCGCAGCGCCGAGATCACCTCGCGGTGATTGCGCACCGCGGCGGCACCCCACTCCGGGTCGGTGGCGTAGACCATCAGCGGTATGTACCGGGCCACATGCAGCAGGAACCAGGCCAGCTTGATCCGTCCGGTCGAGCGGTTGAAGGTGCGGTGAAACGCGAACTCCGTCGTCGCGATCGCCTCGACGTCGCCGGCGGCGACAGCGGCGGCCAGCACATCGGTGAGGTGTTCGAGGTCGTCGATCTCGGTGTCGGTGATCCGCTGGGTCGCCGAGGTGGCAAGCTCCCTGGCGATGGTCGCCTGCACCCAGAAAATGTCATCGACGTCCTGGCGACTCAACGGCAACACCACATGCCCGCGATGCGGCTCGAGCTGCACCATCCCTTCGCCGCGCAGCTTCAGCAGCGCCTCGCGCACCGGAGTCACACTGACGCCGAGTTTGGCGGCGGTCTCGTCGAGCCGGATGAACGTCCCAGGCCGCAGCGCGCCGGACATGATGGCGGCCCGCAAATGGCCCGCGACCTCGTCAGACAGCTGGGCTCGACGCAGTGGAACCCGCGTGGCGGCGAGCGCGCTCACCGAATTCATCGGGGTTGTCTTCGTGACGCCAAGACCATAGTGTGACCCAGACAACACCAAGTTTTATCAAATATCAACTTAAGCAGAAGGCTTACGACGGAAGGGAAGCGACCAGTTGACCGCGCAGTTGACCGGCCACGGCGCCCATGACACCCACGACGCTGTCGATGACTTTCTAGAGCAGCCGTACCTGGCGCGACGACAGAATTGGGTCAACCAACTCGAGCGGCACGCCTTCATGCAGCCGGGCGCGACTGCGCTGCGGTTCATGGGCCACACCCTCACGTGGGCCGGCCTCCGCGACCGGGTCGCCAAGCTCGCCGGCGCCCTGAGTCGCCGCGGGGTCGCCAACGGCGACCGGGTGATGATCCTGATGCTGAACCGAACCGAGTTCGTCGAGTCGGTCTTGGCCGCCAACTTGATCGGGGCCATCGCCGTCCCGGTCAACTTCCGGCTCACGCCACCGGAGATCGCGTTCCTGGTCGATGACTGCGAGGCGCGGGTGATGATCACCGAGCCGGTGCTGGCGCCGGTGGCCGCGGCCGTCCGCGGCGTCACACCGATCTTGGACACCATCGTGGTGGCCGGCGATTCGGCCGACGAAGGCTTGCTGGCCTACGAGGATCTGGTAGCCGAGTCAGGCGATCCGGCCACGCCGGCCGACGTCCCCAACGACTCGGCGGCACTGATCATGTACACCTCCGGCACGACCGGCCGGCCCAAGGGAGCCGTGCTGACGCACACCAACCTGACCTGCCAGACCACGGCCAACCTCTATACCCACGGCTTCGCGGCCACCGACGTCGGTTTCATCGGTGTGCCGTTCTTTCACATTGCCGGCATCGGCAACCTGTTGACCGGGATGCTGATGGGCCTTCCCACAGTGATCCATCCGCTCGGTGCCTTCGACCCCGGGCACCTGCTCGACGTCCTGGCCGCAGAAAAGGTCACCGGAATTTTCCTGGTCCCTGCCCAGTGGCAGGCGGTTTGTGCTGCGCAGCAGGCGAATCCACGTGATGTGAAGCTGCGGGTGATCTCTTGGGGTGCTGCGCCGGCGTCCGATACTCTGCTGCGGCAGATGTCGGAAACCTTTCCGGGGTCGCAGATCCTGGCCGCTTTCGGTCAGACCGAGATGTCCCCGGTGACCTGCATGCTGCTCGGCGAAGACGCGCTCAGAAAGCTCGGTTCGGTGGGCAAGGTTGTTCCGACCGTGGCCGCCCGCGTGGTCGACGAGGAGATGAACGACGTGCCCGCTGGCGAGGTCGGTGAAATCGTCTATCGCGCACCCACATTGATGAGCGGCTACTGGAACAA
>CBAAAS010000520.1:0-2910 GCA_964658855.1 uncultured Mycobacterium sp. | reverse complement strand
CCGATCGCCGGCGTATTGCGGACCGGGCTCGACATCCTGATCACGCTGACACCGAAGGTGCACCTGTGACGAATGCACGACGAAGCGCTGAAGGCGAGCGGCTGTAATGGCTGACGTGTCTGGCCCGCCCACCGCTCTAGAGGAGATCCGTCGAGGCATCTTCAATGTCGCTGTGCCGCATAACGAAGCACCTTCGACCCTGCGCCGCAGGCGGGTCATCGTCGCGATCGTGCTGGTGCTCGGCGCCGCAGCGCTGACTCTGGCGTTGCAAAAGCATCCCGGCGACTCGGCGTTCTTTTGGTGGTCGATGGCGCTGGCCGGCGTATGGGCGCTCGGCGCGTTCGCCTCGGGGCCACTGCATCTCGGCGGCGCCCGCTGGCGCGGCCGCAATCAGCGCCCGGTGGTCAGCGGCACCGTCATCGGACTGCTGCTCGGCGGAGTCTTCATTGTCGGTGGGCTGGTCGTCCGGGAGATCCCGGTCGTCGCCGACTTCATCACCCGACTGCTCCGATACACCGACCAGGGATCGTGGCGGCTGACCATGGCCGTCGCGCTGCTGGCCGCCGTGGCCGAGGAGCTGTTCTACCGCGGCGCGCTCTACACCGCGCTGGGCCGCCACCACCCGCTGCTGATCTCCACCGTCATCTACGCGATCGCGACGCTGGGCAGCAGTCGCAACCCGATGCTCGCCTTCGCCGCGATCATTCTCGGCACGATGTGCGCACTCGAGCGTCGCGCCACCGGTGGGGTGCTTGCGCCGATCCTGACCCACTTCGTGTGGACCCTGGTCGTGCTGCTGGGTCTGCCGCCGTTGTTCGGTTTGTGAGCCAGGTCAGCTGCCGGTGCTCAGTTATCCGTGAAGTCCGGCGTCCGGTGCTGCTGGAAAGCCGTTGCGCCCTCACGGAAATCGTGCGATTGCAGCAGCAGTGACTGACCTTCGAGTTCGCGCTGCAGAGTCGGCTCCAACTCGGCGAGCGTGGCCGCGTTGATCGCGTGCTTGGTCTTGGCGAACGCCACCGCGGGTCCGGCCAGCAGGCTGGCGATCACCTTGTCCACTTCGGCGTCGAAGTCGGCGGCCGGGTAGACGGCAGTGATCAACCCGGCGGCCAGGGCGTCGGCGGCGGGCAGTCGTTCGGCCAGCAAGGCCATCCGCATCGCCCCGATACGACCGATCGCGGCGGCGATCAGCGCGGAGGCGCCACCGTCGGGCATGAGGCCGATCTTGGTGAACGCGAGCATGAAAAATGCTTTCTCCGAAGCCAATACGAGGTCGCAGGCCAATGCGATGGACACACCGATACCTGCCGCCGGACCCTGAATCACCGCGACGACCGGGCGCGGCAGCGTCGTGATCGCCCGAACCAGCCGGTTGGCCGCCAAGATCAGCGCGTCTCCGGGACCGCCGCCGGCGATGTCGTCGGCGCTCATTCCGGCCCCAGAGCAGAAGCCGCGTCCGGCACCGCCGAGCCGGACGACCTTCACCCGGGAATCGTTGGCCGCCTGTTCGATCGCGTCGGCGAGTCCTTCGAACACCGGAAGCGTCAGCGAGTTCAGGCTGTCCGGACGGTCGATCGTCACCGACAGCACGCCGTCGGCCAGGCTTACCGCAAGGCCGTCGACGGGTGTCAGGGCGTCGATACCGGAATCGATGGCAGTCATGGCTCGACTTTAAGCCCCGGGGTTCAGCGGCGACCACGTCGACTGCGAAGATGCCTTAGCTGATTGGTTGTGATGTCGACAAGGAGGTCGGTTGAGATGGCGGGTCCGCTGACAGGGATGCGAGTCGTCGAACTCGCGGGAATCGGGCCGGGCCCACACGCCGCAATGATTCTCGGTGATCTAGGTGCCGACGTCGTCCGCGTCGACCGGCCCGGCGCCAGCGGCGCCGACCCCGCACTGCGCAACCGCCGGTTCGTGATCGCCGACCTGAAGTCCGACGAAGGCCGCGAGCTTGTGCTCAAGCTCGTCGCGAAGGCCGACGTGCTGATCGAGGGATTCCGGCCCGGCGTCACCGAACGCCTGGGACTCGGTCCCGAGGACTGCGCCAAAGTCAATGACCGGCTCGTCTACGCCCGGATGACCGGCTGGGGCCAGACCGGCCCCCGCAGTCAGCAGGCCGGCCATGACATCAACTACATCTCGCTCAACGGTTTGCTGCATTCCATCGGCCGGGTGGGCGAGCGGCCGGTGCCGCCGCTGAACCTGGTCGGCGACTTCGGTGGCGGGTCGATGTTCCTGCTGCTCGGGATCCTGTCGGCGCTCTGGGAGCGGCAGACCTCCGGCAAGGGCCAGGTTGTCGACGCGGCGATGGTCGACGGGTCCTCGGTGCTGGCGCAGATGATGTGGGGGATGCGCGACATGGGCGTGTGGACCGACGAGCGCGGTACCAACATGCTCGACGGCGGCGCGCCCTATTACGACACCTACGAATGCGCCGACGGCCGTTACGTTTCGGTGGGCGCCATCGAGCCGCAGTTCTACGCGGCGATGCTCGCCGGACTCGGCCTGAACCCCGCCGACCTGCCGGGGCAGAACGACCGCTCCCGCTGGCCCGAGTTGCGGGACCGGTTCACCGAGGCGTTCGCCGGCAAGGACCGCGACCACTGGGCCAAGGTGTTCGCCGATTCCGACGCGTGCGTGACGCCGGTGCTGGCCTTCGGCGAGGTCGAAATCGAGCCGCACATCACCGAGCGCAACACCTTCTACCGGGTCGGCAACGGGCTGCAGCCGCTGCCGGCGCCCCGATTCTCCCGCAGCACCCCGCACGAGCCTCGTCCGCCGCGGCCGCCGGGATCCGACACCGAATCTGTCCTCAACGACTGGGCTTAGTCCCAGCCATAGTCCCAGTCTGTCCTTCTGAAAGGAATGTGCGTGCAGATCACCGATGCCGTAGCGCTAGTCACCGGCGGG
>CBAAAS010000519.1:0-2912 GCA_964658855.1 uncultured Mycobacterium sp. | reverse complement strand
CACGGCGACGACCACCGCGGTTACTTCAACAACGCGCCGTGGGGCAACGGACCCGCACCCTGGGGCGCAGGCGAGCCGCCGCATCCCAACTGGGGTCGGCCGCTTCCCCCGCCAGGAGGGCGTTGGAACGACGGACCGATCAACTACTACGGCTACAACGAGAACCCGATCTGGAACCAGGGCTTCAACCAGTGGGGCTTCGACTTCTTCGGAGTGTGGATCCCGCTGTAAAGACTCACCTCACCAGACGCCCGCTCCGCCGACTCGGCGGAGCGGGCGTTGCCTTGCGCGGACGTGGTCATTCGCCGAGTTACGCTGGGCCAATGGCGACGTTGCCCTTGACCCGGCGCACCCGCGTCCTGATTGTTGGCCTGGCCCTTTCCTGCGTCACGCTCGTCGGCCTTCCGACATCGCTACATTGCATCGCGCCGGCATCCGCCACCGAAGGAGCCTGGTCGTTCGAGGAGCCGGCGCCTTCGCCCTCGCCGGGTCCTGCACCCAATGTCGACGGCCCGACGGATCCGGGCCAACTGCCGCCCGAACCTCTGCCTCATCGCCGTCACATCGACGGTGATCCCAACATCGAGCGATAACGCCGGGCGCCGCGACGCCTACTCTGTTCAATCAGGCCTTATGTGCGATCAGGCGCTCAACATATTTCGCGATGACGTCCACTTCCAGGTTCACTTGAGCTCCGGGTTCGGCTGGACCCAATGTGGTCAGCTCGCGGGTGGTCGGGATCAGCGATACCTCGAACCAGTCGTCGCCGAGCGCGGAGACCGTCAGCGATATGCCGTCGACGGTGATCGAACCCTTTTCCACCACGTAGCGGGCCAGTTCAACGGGCAGTCCGATCCGGACGACTTCCCAGTGTTCGGCGGGTGAGCGGCTCAGGATCTGGCCGGTGCCGTCGACGTGGCCTTGCACGATGTGCCCGCCAAGCCGGCTGTTCAGAGCCGCGGCCCGCTCGAGGTTGACCGGGCTGCCCGCGACCAGGCGTCCCAAACTGGACCGGCTCAGGGTCTCGCCCATCACGTCGGCGGTGAATTGGCCTCCGGGCAGTACCTCAACGACGGTCAGACACACCCCGTTGACAGCGATCGAATCGCCGTGACCGGCATCGGAGGTGACCACCGGACCCTGAATGGTGAAGCGAGCGGAATCTCCCAGCTCATCCTTGCCGACGACCTCACCCAGCTCTTCAACGATTCCGGTGAACACCGCCTCAGGCTAATGAGTCTTGCTCCCCTGCGCGAGGTCCCGGTCACCTTGCGCTTCATCGTCCCTTCAGCGTGACCCGCTACGCTGCAAGCTATGCAGACGCGTCGCCCAATCCTCGCCGTTCTCGCCGCACTCTCGATCGCCGCCGCTCTGATCAGCGGTTGCTCATCGTCCAAGCCTTCCGGCGGTGCGTTGCCGGACGCGGCGACCTTGATCAAGGAATCCATCCAGAGCACCAAGAACGTCAAGAGTGTGCACCTGGCCCTGTCCGTTAACGGCAAGATTAAAGGCCTTCCGGTCAAATCCTTGACCGGCGATTTGACGACCACGCCACAAACCGCAGCTCAGGGAAATGCAAGCATCGTCTTCGGCGGCTCGGACATCGACGCGCCGTTCGTGGTGATCGACGGAACCCTCTACGGAGCGCTCACGCCCGGACAGTGGGACAGTTTCGGCAAGGCCTCCGACCTCTACGACCCGTCCACGATCCTCAGTACCGACGTCGGTCTGGCCAATATTTTGACCAATCTCAGCAACCCGAAGGCCGAGTCGCGGGAAAACGTCGGCGGGCAGACCACCATCAAGATCACCGGAACGGTCTCGGCGGACGCCGTGAACGGCATCATGCCCCGGCTGAAGGCAACGCAGCCGCTGCCGTCGACGGTGTGGATCGAAGAAAACGGTGACCACCAGTTGGTGCAGACCCAACTGGAGCAGAGCGCGGGCAATTCGCTTCAGCTGACGCTGTCGAACTGGAACGCGCCGGTCCAGGTCACCAAGCCCCCCGTGGCCCCGGGCTCGTGACGGCACCCCAACCGCATCATGCGGGGCGCGTCGTCGCGATCAGCGCCGGCAGCTTGGCCGTCCTGCTCGGAGCCCTCGATACCTATGTCGTCGTCACGATCATGCGCGACATCATCGGCACCATCGGGATCCCGGTCAACCACCTGCAGCGGATAACTCCGATCATCACCTGGTATCTACTGGGCTACATCGCCGCGATGCCGTTGCTGGGCCGGGCATCTGACCGATTCGGGCGCAAACTGCTGCTCCAAGTCAGCCTGGCCACCTTTCTGATCGGCTCGGTGATCACGGCGATGTCCACCGATCTGGATGTGCTGGTGGTCGGCCGAACCATCCAGGGCGTGGCCAGCGGCGCACTGTTGCCGGTGACGCTCGCACTTGGCGCCGACTTGTGGTCGCAGCGCAACCGCGCGGGAGTGCTCGGCGGGATCGGTGCCGCGCAGGAGCTGGGCAGTGTGCTCGGTCCGCTCTACGGAATCTTCATCGTCTGGCTGACCAGTCGCTGGCAGGACGTGTTCTGGATCAACGTGCCGCTGGCACTGGCCGCAATGGTGATGATCCATTTCAGCCTGCCGTCGCGGGACCGAAGCGCCGCGCCCGAAAAGATCGACATCGTCGGCGGACTGCTATTGGCGGTCACCCTGGGTCTGGCGGTCACCGGCTTGTACAACGCCAATCCCGACGGCAAGCACGCGCTGCCCAGTTATGGAGCACCGCTGGTCATCGGGGCAGTCATATTCGCGGTGCTTTTCTTTGTGTGGGAACGGTTTTCGCGGACCAAGTTGATCGAGCCCGCAGGCGTGCACTTCCGGCCGTTCCTGTCCGCGCTCGGCTCGTCGCTGTGTGCCGGCGCCGCGTTGATGGTGACGCTGGTCGATGTGGAGCTG
>CBAAAS010000518.1:0-2914 GCA_964658855.1 uncultured Mycobacterium sp. | reverse complement strand
CCATCTCCGGGGTGATCCTGCTACTGCTGCGCCAACCGCTGAGCCGCTACCTGATCGTTGCCGGCGCCGTGGTAGCGATCTTGACCTATCTCGGCGTGTTCATCGCCGGTGCGCGAGTCGCCTGGATCGTGCATACGCTGCCGATACTCCCGATCGTCAGCGCCGTGCTGACCCTGCTACCCCGCACCCGCGATTGGCTGCTCGAGGACTAGAGCCTGACTGCCCGGCTAGAGCTTCGCCACCGGGGCATGGTTGTGCATCAGCTTGACCCGGCCTGAGCTGCCGAAGTCGATCAGCGACATTGCCGATTCGCCGACACCGGACACCTCTTCCACGCGGCCGAGGCCGTACTTGTCGTGGGTGACCCGGTCGCCGGGCGCCAGCACGATCGGCGGGCGCTTGCTGCCTCCGCCGCTGCGGGTCGGCGACGGACGCGGTGTGCCGAATCGGCCGGCGCCGCTGACCGGCGCGCTGAACGACGGAGTCGGGTCGGTGCGGCGCCAGTCGATCAGCTCCTGCGGGATCTCGCGCAGGAAACGCGATTCCGGGTTGAGCATCGGCTGCCCCCACGACGACCGGACCTTGGCCCGACTGAGGAAAAGCCGCTCACGCGCGCGGGTGATCCCGACGTAGGCCAGTCGACGCTCCTCGGAAAGCTCGGTCGGATCGCCCAAAGCCCGCATGTGCGGGAACATTCCGTCCTCCCAGCCGGTGACGAACACGACCGGGAACTCCAGCCCCTTGGCGGTGTGCAGCGTCATCAGCGTCACCAGACCGGAATCGTGCTCCGGTATTCCGTCGGCGTCGGCGACCAGCGAGACCCGCTCCAGGAATTGCGCCAGCACACCGGTGTCGGGCACGTCCTCATCCACCGGGCCGTCGTCGAGCGCGGCGGCGTTGGCCAGGTCGGTGGCGAATTCGTGTGCGACGCTGACGAGTTCGTTGAGGTTGTCCAGGCGGGCCAGGTCTTGCGGGTCGGACGACGACTCCAACTCCGTGCGATAGCCGGTGCGCTCGAGCACCGCCTCGACCAGGTCACCGAGGTCACCCTCGGACGAGGCCAGCTTGGTGCGCAGTTCGTCCATCATCTCGACGAAACCCGCAATCGCCTTGGCCGATCGGGTGTTCAGCAGCGGCACCTTGCCTTCGGCGGCGACTTCCAACGCGTCGGCGAAGCTGGACCCGGTGTTCTCGGCGTACACCGCGACGCACGCCTCAGCGCGATCACCGATGCCACGCCGTGGCGTGTTGAGGATGCGCCGCAGGCTGACCGCATCGCCGGGGTTATCCAGCACCCGCAAGTAGGCCACGATGTCGCGAATCTCGCGGCGCTCGTAAAACCGCACTCCCCCAACGACTTTGTACGGAATGCCGGCGCGGATGAACACTTCTTCCACCGACCGCGAGGAGTTGTTGGTGCGGTAGAAGACGGCCACGTCGTTGTAGGTGAGGGCGCCGTTGGCAGCCAGCGCATCGATTTCCGTGGCGATGAACCGCGCCTCGTCGTGCTCGTTGTCGGCGACATAGCCGACGATCAGCTCACCTTCACCGGCGTCGGTCCAGAGCCGCTTGTCGCGCCGGGCGGGGTTGCGCGAGATCACCGCGTTGGCCGCCGACAGGATGTTCTGCGTGGAGCGGTAGTTCTGCTCGAGCAGGATCGTGGTGGCGTTCGGATAGTCGCGCTCGAAATCCTCGATGTTGCGGATGGTGGCTCCGCGAAACGCATAAATCGACTGGTCGGCATCCCCGACCACGCACAGCTCGCCGGGCGGCACACCGTCTTCGCCGGGTTCGAGATCGCGGCCGACCAATTCGCGGACCAATACATACTGCGCGTGGTTGGTGTCCTGGTACTCGTCGACCAGGATGTGCCGGAAGCGTCGGCGATAGTGATCGGCGATCTGCGGAAAAGCCTGCAGCACCGCGACCGTCTCGCCGATCAGGTCGTCGAAGTCCAGCGCGTTGGCCACCCGCAGCCGCTGCTGGTATTCGGCGAATACCGCGGCCACGGTGCGTGCCAAGTCGTCGGAGAGATCGTCGTCGGACAGGTTGGCCAGCGCCTGTTGCGGGTCGATCAGCTCGTTCTTGAGGTTGGAGATGGCGTTGGCCATCAGCCGCGGCGTGTACCGCTTGATGTCGAGGCCCATGTCCTTGCCGATCATCTGCAGCAGACGGCGCGAATCGTCGGCGTCGTAGATCGAGAAGTTGGAGTTGAGGCCCGAGATCAGCGACGCCTGGTTGCGCAGGATCCGCACGCAGGTCGAGTGGAACGTCGACACCCACATAGAAGACCCTGCGCGGGCTCCTATTAGCGCGGCCACCCGCTCCCGCATCTCCGCGGCAGCCTTGTTTGTGAAGGTGATCGCCAGTACCTGACCGGGACCGACGTCACGCGCGGCCAACAGGTAGGCGATACGGCGGGTCAGTACGGCTGTTTTGCCCGAGCCGGCACCGGCGACGATCAGCAGCGGCGAGCCCTCATGCAGCACCGCCCGACGCTGCTGGGGGTTCAGACCATCGAGAAGTTGATCGCCTTCGGATTCCGTCACGTGCTGCACACTCATATCCCGTCAAACCTACCGCCGATCGGCGACACCTTTGCGCCGGAACGCCTGCAAGTGGCACACTCATTTGGTGCTCAATGCGCAGTGGCGATTTTTCTACGGGTACCGGCCGACGGTGCCCGTGGTGTAGCTGCTTCCCAGAGCCCCGCGGTCCACTTCCGGATCCGGGGCTCGTCTCTTGTGTGAGGCCCGAAACCGGATGACAGCACCGCAACACCCTCCACACGATGAGATTCCGGAGTCTGACATGACAATCGAAACCGAACAAAGCATCGACATCGACAGCCTGCGGCTGGAAATAGACCGGCTCGACGCCGAGATCCTGGCCGCGGTCAGGCGTCGCGCCGAGG
>CBAAAS010000517.1:0-2950 GCA_964658855.1 uncultured Mycobacterium sp. | reverse complement strand
GCCGCGACCCTGCATCACTTCGGCTCGGTGCACGAGGTGGTGCCGCGCGAGGAACTCGACGAGGCCGCGCTGCGGGTGGCCCGCGATATCGCCGTCAAAGACACCCGGGTGATCCGCGCGGCCAAGGAGGCGCTGAACCTGATCGACGTCCAGCGGGTCCACTCCAGTTATCGTATGGAACAAGGCTTTACCTTCGAGCTCAACCTCGCCGGGGTGGCCGACGAACACCGCGACGCGTTCGCCGGTACGGCAAAGGGCGAGAAGAAGTGAGCGACAAGCGCACCACTCTCGACGACGCGGTCTCTCAGGTACAAAGCGGCATGACCATCGGCATCGGTGGTTGGGGGTCGCGACGCAAGCCGATGGCATTCGTCCGCGCGCTGTTGCGCACCGACGTCAAAGATCTGACCGTCGTGACCTACGGCGGCCCGGACGTGGGACTGCTGTGCTCGGCCGGCAAGGTCAAGCGGGTCTACTACGGGTTCGTCTCGCTGGACTCACCGCCTTTCTATGACCCGTGGTTCGCCAAGGCTCGCAGCAGCGGCGCGCTAGAGGCGCGCGAAATGGACGAGGGCATGCTGCGGTGCGGACTGCAAGCGGCGGCACAACGCTTGCCGTTCTTGCCAATTCGCGCCGGGCTGGGTAGTTCGGTTATCGACTTCTGGGAGGGTGAGCTCAAGACGGTCACCAGCCCCTATCCGGCGCCCGGCGGTGGACACGAGACGCTGCTGGCGATGCCGGCACTGAACCTGGACGCCGCGTTCGTGCATCTCAATCTCGGTGACGTGCGGGGTAATGCCGCCTACACCGGTATCGACCCCTACTTCGACGATCTGTTCCTGATGGCCGCGCAGCGGCGCTACCTGTCGGTGGAGCGCATCGTCTCCACCGAGGAACTGGTCAAAGCCGTACCGCCACAGGCACTGCTGGTGAACCGGATGATGGTCGACGGTGTGGTGGAGGCACCTGGTGGTTCCCACTTCACCACCGCAGCACCGGATTACGGCCGAGACGATAAGTTCCAGCGGCACTACGCCGAAGCCGCAGCGACGGACGAGGGATGGCAGACATTCGTCGGGACCTATCTGTCCGGCGGTGAAGCCGAATACCAAGCGGCCGTGCGCAAGTTCGCCGAGGAGGCGTCATCGTGACCGACACCGGTAGCACCCGCGCCGAGGTCTGCGCAGTCGCCTGCGCTGACTTGTTTCGCGACGCGGGCGAAATCATGGTCAGCCCCATGACGAACATGGCGTCGGTTGGCGCGCGACTGGCCCGGCTGACGTTCTCCCCCGACATCCTGCTGAGCGATGGCGAAGCGCAGCTTCTCGCTGACACCCCGGCGCTCGGCAAGATCGGACCCGTCGAGGGCTGGATGCCGTTCAGTCGGGTATTCGAGACGCTGGCCTGGGGGCGGCGGCACGTGGTGATGGGCGCCAATCAGGTTGATCGCCACGGTAATCAGAACATCTCGGCCTTCGGTCCGCTGCAGCAGCCCAAGCGACAGATGTTCGGTGTCCGCGGTGCACCCGGCAACGCCATCAACCACGCGACGAGCTACTGGGTGGGCAGCCACTCCAAGCGGGTGTTCTGCGAGACGGTCGATGTGATCTGCGGTATCGGCTGGGACAACATCGACACCGACAACCCGGCCTTCCGGTTCGCCAACACATATCGGGTGGTATCCAACCTTGGCGTGTTCGACTTCGGTGGGCCGGAGCGCACGATGCGGGCGCTGTCGCTGCACCCCGGCGTCTCGGCCGACGAGGTCCGGGATAACACCTCGTTCGACGTACACGGTTTGGACGGCGCGGACGAGTCCAGGTTGCCGACCGACGACGAGTTGCGATTGATCCGCGAGGTCATCGACCCGAAGGCATTGCGCGACAGGGAGATACGTTGACAAAACTGCGCACACCGCTGACCGAGCTGCTCGGTGTCGAGCACCCGGTAGTACAGACCGGAATGGGCTGGGTGGCCGGCGCGCGTCTGGTGGCGGCGACCTCCAACGCGGGCGGACTGGGCATCTTGGCCTCGGCCACCATGACGCTCGACGAGTTGGCCGTTGCGATCGGGAAGGTCAAAGCGGCCACCGATAAGCCGTTCGGCGTCAACATCCGCGCCGACGCAGGCGACGCCGGCGACCGGGTGGACCTGATGATCCGCGAGGGCGTCAAGGTCGCGTCATTCGCGTTGGCGCCCAAGCAGGAATTGATCGCCAAACTCAAAGACGCGGGTTCCGTTGTGATTCCGTCGGTAGGCCTGGCCAAGCACGCCAAGAAGGTCGCCTCCTGGGGCGCCGACGCTGTGATCGTGCAAGGCGGGGAGGGCGGCGGCCACACCGGGCCGATCGCCACGACGCTGCTGCTGCCGTCGGTGCTCGATGCCGTCAGCATTCCGGTGATCGCCGCAGGCGGGTTCTTCGACGGTCGTGGACTGGCCGCAGCGCTGTCGTATGGCGCCGCCGGGGTGGCGATGGGCACCCGGTTCCTGCTCACCTCGGATTCGACTGTGCCCGAATCGGTTAAGCAGCGTTATCTGCAGTCCGCGCTCGACGGCACCGTCGTCACCACCCGGGTCGACGGCATGCCGCATCGCGTTTTGCGCACCGGCCTGGTCGAGAAGCTGGAGAGCGGCTCGCGGGCAAGGGGTTTCACTGCGGCAGTGCGTAACGCCGGCAAATTCAAGAAGATGTCGCAGATGACCTGGGCGTCGATGATTCGCGACGGCCTGGCGATGCGACACGGCAAGCAGCTGACCTGGTCGCAGGTGGTGATGGCGGCCAACACACCGATGCTGCTCAAAGCCGGCCTGGTCGAGGGCAACACCGACGCCGGAGTTTTGGCTTCCGGCCAGGTGGCCGGCATCGTCGAGGACCTGCCGTCCTGCGCCGAGTTGATCGACGCTATCGTCGCCGAGGCCGTCAAGCACCTACAGTCGGCGGCCGCGTTCG
>CBAAAS010000516.1:0-2960 GCA_964658855.1 uncultured Mycobacterium sp. | reverse complement strand
CCTCATGTCGAAACGCAGTGTCAGCACGACGGTCTACAGGATGACGCGGGTAGCCACGTCTGCTCACACTTGTTGTGTGGCAAAGACGTTCTTGGGAATGGTCAAAGGCAGGTCGACGGCGCTCAAGAGTCCCGGTGCGGCGTTGACAACGTAGGGGACGGCATTCACGACGCGCATCGCGGTGGCCACCATCGCGCCGGCACCCGAGGTCATCGAGCCGATGCCGGCTTTCCCGGGGTCGCGCAACGTTGCTGCCAACGTGCAATCGATGTCGGGGGAGCCGGTGATCACCACGCGGTAGGACAGGTCACCGATGCCACGCGGCCAGTCCGGAGCAACGCTGTGCGCCAGTCGCGTGACATGTTCGACGATGATGGCCTCGCGCCCGTCGACGACGCCGATGGCCTTCATGCGGATCGCGCCGCACGTTCCTGCCTCGACGGTTCCCATTGCGACTTCGAGGGTTTCGTTGGTCACGGCGCGGTCGAAGTCCTCGCGCACTTCTTCGACCTCGACGCCGAACGCATCACCGATCAAGCGCAGCTGGCCGGCCCATTCGCCGGCGATGGCTCCGGGAAACGAGATCCAGGGCTGGTAATCGAGCGGCTGGCCGAAGCCCAGTCCATTGATCATGATGTCGGGCACCCCGTAGTCGTCGTACAACCCGATCTCATAGGAGTGGATCGCCTCGATCGACGACGACGACGTGGACAGGACGAGCGGCAGGTAATCAGCGGCGAAGCCGGGTTCGATGCCGGAGGCGTAGAGCGAGACCTGGCCCTGTTTGGCTGCGGCCACCATCTGTTCGCGCCACTCGGCTGGCTCGTAAGCGTGTGGGTTCACCAGGCGGGTAGTGCTGGTGGTGACGACGTTAATCCCTGATTCGAGCAATTTCACGTAATCGGGAATCGCCAGTGCGTCGCGTTCGGGTCCGCTGGCCGCGTAGACCACGCAGTCCGGTTTCAGGACAATCAGGGCATCGGCGTCGTTGGTTGCCTTGATCCCGATCGGCTCGCCGTTGGCGAGTTCGCCGGCATCCTTGCCTACCTTGTCGTCGGAATGCACCCAGACTCCGACCAGTTCGAGATCGGGGCGGTTGGTGATGGTGCGGATGGCGATCGATCCGATCCCTCCGGTTGCCCACACCACTACGCGGTACTTGCCTGCGGTCATCGCTTCCTCCTCCGGTGGTGCTGAATCTTCAGGTAATCTTGACTGGCAGCCGGGCCCAGCCGCGCACGCTCGAAGTCCTTGCTCTACTTGCATTCTCGTAGTCGACGTCCCAATCGGTCCATCGCTTGAACACTTCTTCGAACGCGACCCGCGCCTCCAGCCGTGCCAGCGACGAGCCGAGGCAGAAGTGCAGGCCTTGGCCGAAGCTCAAATGGCCTGCCTTGCGGTGGATGTCGAAACGATCGGGTTCAACAAAATGTGACTCGTCACGATTGGCTGACGCGTTCAGCAAGAGCATGTACGACCCTTCGGCCACAGTTTGCCCATAGAGCTCGGTGTCCTGAGCGACATACCGCCCCTGTACCGGTGACGGCGGCTCGTAACGCAGCGCCTCCTCGACCGCCGACGGAATCAGTGCAGTGTCGGCGGCCAGTTCTCTTCTCTGATCTGGGTTTTCACCGAGTAGCTCCCCCATGAATCCGATCAGTCGAGCGGTGGTCTCACCGCCTGCGCCGGCGATCATCGCGGTGTAGGCGATCACTTCACCGCGCTCGAGCGGGCGCATCGTTCCGTCGGGTTCCTCGACCTGCGCGTTGAGCAGTTCTGTCATCAGGTCATCGGAGGGATGCGTCGATCTCCATTCGATGTAATCGGCGAACTGGGCGATCGAGTCCTCGAGGGTCGTCGCGGTGAGCAGGCTGCCTCCGGATTCGACGGTGATGCTCTTGTCGTTGCGCTCGCGGATCTGCTGTTGCCCCTCCTCGGGGATACCGAGTAGGTAGCCGATTGTCCGCATCGGCATGATCGCGCCGAGGTCGTCGACGAAGTCGAATCCGTCCGAGTCACGAAACGGGTCCAATGCGCGCGAACACAAGTCACGCACCAAGCCTTCGACCGCCAACATGCGGCGGGGAGTGAACACCCGCGACAGCAGACGGCGATGCAGGTCGTGTAGAGGTGGGTCCTCCCACAGCAGGATTCCCGGCGGTATGTCGATGCCGCTGAACAAGACGTCGGCGGTGGTGCCGTGCCCCGAGCGGTAGGTCTGCCAATCGTGCAGTGCGGGCGAGACATCGTCATAGCGACTGAGCGCGTAGAAGTTGTGCTTGTCGTTGTAATACAGCGGGGCTTCGGCGCGCATCCGCTTCCACACCGGATACGGGTCGTCGTCGATCGCGTGGTCGAACGGGTCGTAATACAGCTCGACTGTTGAGTTGCTCAAGATCTGCCTTCTGCTAGCGGGGCTGGTTGGGCGTTCCCGGGAACAGCTGCTCGGTGGGTCCCGCGGTCACCCAACCGCCGAGTTTCGTGATCAGGTGTGGCGCAAAGACCGCGCCGTAGACAAGGTGACCGACCACGACGACGGCGACGACGGACAGCACCGAAGACTGCAGTCGGGTTTTCGCCCTGCTGTCGGACCACATTTCGATGACGTTGCGCCCTTCGGCATCGGTGCGGCCGAGCAGGTAGGTGAACACCATCATCTCGATGCCCATGGCGAGCGAGTCATAAAGCGGATACTGGTGTTTGGTCCCCTCGAAGATGGCCAGCCCCGGAATCACATAGCCGTAGTAGAAGTTGCCGAAGTGAGCACCGGTGATGGCGTTGAACACAAACGCCCAGCTGAAGCCCACCGCCAGGCCGACCGTCAAAAGGGTAATCGGCCTGCGCCAGTGGAACTTTGCGCTCAGCCATCGTCCGAGGGCGGCCCCGATCAGAGCCGGCAGCACGAAGTAGGAGACGTAGCCGATGGGTACCGCCGATGGCAGGCCACCCCATGTCACATT
>CBAAAS010000515.1:0-2962 GCA_964658855.1 uncultured Mycobacterium sp. | reverse complement strand
CTGACCAATGGGACGCGCAACTTCGCCTTCGAGGTGTCGATATTGCAGCGCGAACGCGACCCCGGCGTCCCGGCATGGCTGTTCACCGCGGGCGGAATCGTGGTGCTGTTCCTGACCTTGACCGTCATCAGCGTGCTGACATGGGGCGCCGGTCGAATCAACGCGAAGGACACCGCGCCGCCGCAACCACAGGAACCGGCGCTGGACCACTCGACCCCGAAGGCGGCATGAGGGCGGTCGCGCTGCGCTCGGCGGTCGCGTTCCTTGCGGTAGTCGGGACGACGTGGGCACTGGCGGGTTGCGATAGCTCGTCGAAACCGGCTACCGGCGCGGGGCTTTCGGTCGACGTGACCATCGCGCACGGACAGGTGACGCCGACCAATGCGACTTTGCAGGCAACCGTGCGAGCGCCGATCACGCTGCACGTCAGCAGCGATGTCGCCGACGAGCTGCATGTGCACTCGGTGCCTGACCACAAGTTCGAGGTAGCCGCGGCCGCCAACCAGACCTTCCAGTTCAGCGTCGACGTTCCAGGCAGTGTCGACGTCGAGTTGCATCATCTCGACAAGACCGTCGCCACCATCCACGTCAACCCGTGACCCCGCCTGCGACGATGGACAGGTCAGTGTGATCCGGAAAGTGCACGAGGAGCGGCGCAATTGACTGAGGCCATTCTGGCGCACGGCCTCGGCGGGTCCAGCGATCTTCCTGTGCCGTATGCCTTTTCGGTCATCGGCGCGGCGTGGGCATTGACGTTCACGTTTGCTCTCGTCGCGTTCGCGTGGAAGCGGCCACGATTCGATCCGGACAATCCCGCTCACCCGCTACCGGCGGCGGTGACCACGTTCGTGGACTCACCTGTCACCCGGGGCATCGCAGCGGCCGCGGTGCTGGCGTTCACGGGATGGGTATTGGTAGCCGGGCTGTTCGGACCGCAGACGCAGGGCAACGCGCTCCTCAGTGTTTTCTATGTGTTGTTGTGGGTTGGGCTGGTGCCGATTTCGCTGCTGGCCGGACCGGTATGGCGGGTCATTTCCCCGGTGCGGACCGTGTACCTGGTGCTGCAGCGCATCACACCGGAACGACTGGCCCGGTCGCGGTACTCCTACCCGGAATCCTGGGGGTACTGGCCGGCAGCACTGGGGTTGTTCGCGTTCGTCTGGCTGGAACTGGCCAGTCCCAACCCGGCCGCGCTGAGCTGGGTCAAGATCTGGTTGCTGGTCTACGCCCTGATTCTGTTGGTCGGGGCGTGGTTGTGCGGACAGCGCTGGTTCGCCCGAGCGGACCCGTTCGGCGTGTACGGCATGGCGGTTTCTCGGCTCTCCCCGTTCTGCCGCGATCCGACGACCCGAAGGATCGCAGTCGGCAACCCGTTCGACCATCTCGTGTCGCTGCCGATTCGACCGGGGGTCGTCGCAGTGCTGGCGGTGTTGCTCGGCTCCACCGCATTCGACAGCTTCTCGTCGTCGGCCACCTGGCGTAACTTCGCCGATGGCCTCGCCCGCACAGTGCACGGTGTGCCAGTCTCAGTTTCGACCTCCGTGTTGCGCACCGCGGGATTGCTGGTATTCGCCGCGGTGGTGGCGACGACGTTCTCCTTGGCTGCGCGTGCCAGCGGCGGCCTCGACCGTGAGCGGCGCCGGGCGCTGCCAGGTCAATTGGCGCACTCGCTGATCCCGATCGTGGTGGGCTATATCTTCGCGCACTACCTGTCGTATCTGGTCGAGCGTGGACAGCAGGCGGTTTTCGCTTTGGCCGACCCGCTCGGTAGAGGCTGGAATCTGCTCGGGCTCGGCCATTTACACGTCACCTACCTGCTGTCGATGCACCCGACGGTGCTGGCCGTGGTCAAGGTGACATCTGTGGTGACCGGGCACATCGTCGCGGTGATCGCGGCCCATGACAAGGCGCTGCGGCTGCTGCCATCGGGCCATCAGCTCACCGGCCAGCTCACCATGATGCTGGTCATGGTCGGCTACACGTTCACCGGTCTGTATCTGCTTTTCAGCGCCTAGACGCTATTCCAGTACGTCGTCGTGCAATTCGGCGAACAGCTCGGCGTTGCGGCTGTAGTCGACCGGCACGTCGATGATCGTCACTCCTGGCTCGGTCAGCGAGCGAGTGAACGCCTGCTCGAATTCGCGAAGGCTGGTGACCCGAATACCGTTGGCGCCGAATGCCGCCGCGTAATGCGTGATGTCGTAGTCGCCCAGCTGGACCCCCGAAACCCGGCCGTATTTCAGCTCCTCCTGAAAGGCGACCATGTTGTAGGTGTTATCACGCATGATGACGTGGGTGAAACTCAGGTCCAACCGCGTCGCAGTCTCCAATTCCTGCGCGCTGAACAGGAATCCGCCGTCGCCGGATACCGACACGACCGGGGTGCCTGGTCGAACCAGTGCGGCGGCAATCGCCCACGGCAGCGCCACGCCGAGCGTCTGCTGGCCATCGGAGAACAACAGCCGCCGCGGCTGATAAACCCGGAAGTGCCGCGCCATGTAGATGTAATGCGATCCCACATCACAGGAAACCGTGGCGTCGTCGCCAAGCAGATCCCGCAACGTCAGGACGACGGCGGCAGGATTGACGCCGATCTCGGTCTGCGGTCGGAGGCGGGCCTCGTCGTCGATGCTCAACAGCGCCGCACGCTGCTCGGCGATGCGTTGGCGCACAGCACCGTCCAGTTGCAGGCCGGTCAGCGCCCGGGTCAACTCGGACAGGGTCGCAGCGATGTCGCCACGCAATTCGAGCGTGGGCTGATAATGGTTGTCGATGTCGGCGGGCATCTCGTCGAGGTGGATCAGGGTGCGAGCCGGATCCGCATTCCACAGCCGCGGATCGTATTCGACCGGATCGAAGCCGACTGTCACCAGAACGTCGGCGTGGCCGATGACGATGTCGCCGGGTTGGTTGCGGAACAGCCCGACGCGTCCGACGAAGTGATCCTCGAGTTCACGGGAGA